>SVJI01000160.1 GCA_015069065.1 Oscillospiraceae bacterium
CGCACATAAGGTCTTTCCCAGCCGCCTTTACATGCATAGAGCCATTCCCCGTCAGCACTCCAAAGCTCATGCGTCATATCCTCACCCGTAGTTGCACCTATCGAGTTGGGAAGTGCAGATGCCTGCGGAAAAACATTAAACCATGTTTTAGTGTTTACATCAGCTATCCACATACGGCAGGTGTTATTACCCTGCGTTGTACACTCATTACAAAAAGATATCAAATTTGTATGTACGGGGTTAACCTGCGGATGACCTATACCCAAGGAATGAGGGTATATTTTTTCAAAGCCGGGTTCAAGCTGAATTTCTTCACCCGTTTCAATATTGTAAAGGGGGATTACCTGCTCGCCAAGCACAGAGTCAAATTTATATCCGCACATCCACTTACCGTCATCTGATACATTAAGTGTAGAGTATACCATATCGGCAACCTGCTCGGACTGATATGTGTTCCAGTCCATTTTCCACAGCGTGCCGTTCTTGGCGTAGAAAATCACATCACTTTTTGTTACTATAGCCTCCAGAACGGAGCCTACTGTACACTGGTCCAAATAACGTATTGTTTTATCTGCAAGATTGTATTCATACATGGCACTTCTTGCAGGATTTCCAACAATCATCTTTGTAGAATCAGTGTTGATACACTGAGACGTTACATAAGGAAGAACCATCTGCTCGCCGAAGAAATCAATATAGTCTACACTTCTTCCCGTTTGCGACATATTTATTTCCTTTACAGGAAGCTTTGTCGGTTTCATATATTCCACCGATTTGAATTCCTTTGTACCGGCTTCCTCCAGTTCTTCTTTAGTAAAGATTTTCTGTTCATATAAATTTGCAGCAATCGGGAACTCCTCCCCGTTTCTCTTCTGCCACAAAGCACGATAGCTGATGCTTACCAGATTGTCACGTATAGCGTGTCTGTCGTATGCTACCAATAAATCCTGCGGTAATGTTAAACTGTACGTTTCCATCAAGGTATGAGCATTGCCGTATATATCTGAATCATTAACTTTTAAATAACGCAGCCAAAAGGTTGCCAGTTCACGAACAGTAATTTTATCATCAGGACGGAATTTTCCGTCTGTTGGAACACTTAATAGCCCCAATTTCTCTGCTACAGTCAATGCTCTAGCCAAATGCTCATCTACATCATTAAAATTCTTTGAAGGCATTGCACTGACTATTTCCTTTTCATTTCCTGTTGTTTTCAAGATACTCAAAAGAGCTTCTGCACGTGTAAATGTATCCGTTAATCCTAAAGTATTTCCATTTTCGTCAACATCAGAATATAAGTTTGCCGCTACGAGCGCCCTTTCCATTGACTGGGAAACAGCTGGTAAAGCTACGCCCTCTGCACTGCTGCCCTGTCTTTTTAGTGCGTCAATATTTATAACCTCTATCAGCTTAAAAGCGTTGTACGCACCCTGTCTGATACGTATGCTTGCGCCGTAGTCCATTCCACCGCTAAAGGATGCATCACCGATATAAAAGCTGTCTGTTCTCCATCCAACCTTTATACCAGGCTTGATAACATTGGCGGTTTTGGAATTTCCGTACTGGTCTAAGTAATCAACAAATATCGTACCGGGCAACGGACCAAAGTCATAATATGTTAAGGTAATCAAGAACTGACTGTCCGTAGGCTCGCAATAAGTTTCATCAAAGCTTAAATACACATAGTTGTCAATATAGACCTTTCTTGCCACAATGCCGTCCATTTCAAAATCCTCGTTCCAAAGCGGATGCTTAGAATCAACAATCCCTAATTCACGGCCATCATGGTATTTCATATATCGCCCTGTAATTTCTTCGCCAAACAATACATGGGCACTGGTATCGTTAGGAGTCAAAATCACGTCTGAACCGACATTAGGATTTTTATCGGCAGAAACACCAACAACCGATAAAACGTTAAAAATCAACATAATGCCGCCCATCAGTGCTGCTAATCTCCTATTTATCTTCATTTGCACATTCCTCCTTTGCCGGTTATTTTTTCATTTATCATCCCTTCACTGCTCCCTGCATTACACCGCTTGCAAAATATTTCTGCAAAAACGGATAGACACACAAAATTGGAACAGTTGCTACAATAGTAACCGCATATTTAATACTTTCAGCAATGCTGAACTGGTCTGACATTGAAACACCACGTGACATGGAACTGGTGTCATTTTGAATCAGTATTTCACGAAGTATAAGCTGCAAAGGATATTTTTCCCTGTCATTGAGGAAAAGCACTGCATTAAACCATGAATTCCAATGCTCTACCGCATAGTAAAGCACAACAACAGCAACGGTTGCTCTTGCAAGCGGCAGAATAATGGAAAATAAAATTCTCATATGCCCTGCACCGTCAAGACGTGCAGATTCCTCCATACTGTCGGGAATACTTGCAAATGAACTTTTCAAAATAATCAAATTATACGTATTTATTGCTGTAGGTAAAATAACTGACCATAATGAGTCCTCAAGACCTACACCCTTAACCAAAAAGTAAAACGGAATAGTTCCGCCTGAAACATACATGGTAACAACAATTAACACTGTAATCAGTTTCTTGAAATATACGTTCTTTCTTGATAACACATACGCTGTCATAGAAGTTAATGCCATGTTGATTGTCACACCTGCAAAAACTATAAAAATTGTGTTGAGATACGATTTTAAAATCATCGGATTTTTACTAACCTGAACATATGCTGCTGACGAAAAGCCCTGCGGTATAAAAAGCGCACCCTTATGATGCATCAAAAGATTTGCATCACTAAACGAAGCACACAATACATGCCACACAGGATAAATCA
>SVJI01000161.1 GCA_015069065.1 Oscillospiraceae bacterium
CGGTTATATAGAAAAAAACAAAGACAGATATCTTGATTTCTGGTCAAAGCTGTGTTCGCTCGAGGGTAACAGTCACGACAAGGATTCGGTAAATGCCGCAGTTGACTTCATTGAGGAATTTGCCGTATCGGAGGGTTTATCCGCTAAGAGATACACCTTTGACAATGCGGCAGATTACATAGTAATCGAGGCAAATCCTACAGGAGAAAAGGGGCATATCTACATTGCCCACAGCGACACTGTGTTTGACAAAGGTGCTTTCGGTAAAGAGGCGGTCAGAATTGCAGACGGCAAAATTTACGGCCCCGGAGTTATAGACTGCAAAGGCGGTATTGCCGTGGCACTCCTTTCCATGAAGGCACTGTGCGAGTGCGGCTACGATAAGCTACTGCGCCTCATAATCACCTCTGACGAGGAAATCGACAACAGTCTGGCAGGCGAAGATGGCATTGAGCTTATAAAGAATATGTCCGCAGGGTTTAAAAGTGCTTTCTGCTGCGAGGTTGGTGTCGACGGAGAGGTTCTGGTGTCAAGAAGCGGTATTATCCGTGTTACGGTTAATGTGTGCGGGAAAGCATCCCATTCGGGGATTGCCTATTTTGACGGAGTTAATGCCATTGGCGAGGCGGCAGAGAAAATCATCCGCATACAGAAAAGCAGCCGTCACGGCGGAATAACCTACAGCTGTAACATAATTTCCGGCGGAGAAAGAATAAATATCGTTGCGCCATCGTGCAGTTTTCAGGTGGATATCAGGGTAAAAACACCTGCTGAGCGCGATGAGGCACTTTCTATAATTGAGGAAATTGTAAATACAGATTACTCAGGGGGGACTCACTCTTCCTTTACTATCGATAGTGTGAGGATGCCTATGGAAATGACAGACGGAAATGTTGCCCTGTATGAAAAAATTAAGGAAACCGCACTTTTATACGAGCTTGAAAATATAAGGGACTATACTGCAAGCGGCGGTGGCTCCGATGCGGCGTACAGTGTTATTGCAGGAGTTCCTACCGTATGCGGTATGGGAACTACAGGCGATTTCTGTCACACCTCGCACGAATATTCAGATATTTCTTCATTGCAACGGCGTGCTAAGCTTATCAGCATGACAATTCTTAACAATCCCTAAAATATGTGATAACAAAAGAAGGTGTTTAAAAAGTCATGACTTTTTAAACACCTTCTTTTGTTAAGGGGATAGGAGAAAATGTTCAGAACGGACAAACTGAGCTAAGCGTAGCTTGGGTCACCCGAAGCTGTATGTGGATACAGCGAGAGGCGAAGTTTGTTCGTAGCAAAAAGGCTTTAAAAATTAGAAAAATTGAATAAAATGAGATTTTTCAACATAACAATCCCTCAGTCACTTCGTGACAGCTCCCTTTACACAAAGGAGCCTTTTACATATCTTTGCCTTTTTGCAATCTGGACTTTTTAAACATCCCCTTTTATTCTTTCTTACTTTAAAATTCCGGATGCACTGTTTTCATCAAGATAAAGGATGAAATCAGGATGTGTCTTAAGAAGTGTTGCGGGAACAGACCTTTCCATAGAGGAAATCTCCCATGCAGTGGGGATATCTGATACCTCGTACTTTTCGCGGATTTTCAAAAAGCACTGCGGTGTGACACCAACACAATACAGAGCAGAATTTAACAGGATTTAAGTTTCGTTTGCCAAGCGAGCAAAAAAACATTGCTTTTTATGGCTGTATAGTGTATTATATAATATGGTATTTCATACAAAAGAGGTGTGAATGTTGGAAAAGCTGAGAATAACAGGCGGGCATCCGCTTTTTGGAGAAATCGCTGTCTGCGGTGCAAAGAATGCCGCGGTTGCTATCATCCCTGCGGCACTGCTTGTAGACGGTGTTTGCCGTATTGAAAATATACCTGACATAAAGGATGTCAGACTTATAATAGATATGCTTGTACAACTGGGTGCAAGTGTTACATATGTAAATGATACTACGATTGAGGTTAATGCCTCAAAATTTAAAACACATATAGCCCCTGCATCACTTGCGAGCCGTATGCGCGCGAGCTATTATCTGCTCGGGGCACTTCTGGGCAGAATGAACAAGGCGGAGGTTTCTCTCCCCGGTGGATGTAATTTCGGTACACGCCCCATCGACCTGCACGAAAAAGGCTTCCGTGCTCTGGGTGCAGAGGTGGATATACGTGACGGAATTGTTTATGCCAGTGCAGAAAACCTCACAGGAAATACAGTATATCTTGACACGGTCAGCGTTGGAGCCACAATAAATATAATGCTGGCGGCAGTGCTTGCCAAAGGCAGAACCATCATTGAAAATGCTGCTAAGGAGCCGCATATCGTTGACGTGGCAAACTTCCTTAACGCCATGGGCGCCAATGTCCGCGGTGCAGGAACGGATGTTATAAGGATTACAGGTGTTTCCCAGATGCGCGGCGGAACATACAGCATCATTCCCGACCAGATTGAAGCAGGTACTTTCATGCTCCTTGCCGCTGCGGCAGGCGGGGAGGTTCTCGTGCGTAACATCATTCCAAAGCATATGGACTGCCTTGTTTCAAAGCTTGAGGAAATGGGAGTAAACGTAACAGAGTACGACGACTCCATCAGAATAGAGCGCAGCGGACCTTTGCGTAAGGTTGCTGTACGCACCATGCCATACCCCGGTTTCCCCACAGATTTGCAGCCGCAGATGGTTGCCATGCTGACAACTGTTCAGGGAAAAAGCACCGTTGATGAAAACGTGTGGGATAACAGATTTCAATATATTGACCAGCTTTTGGCTATGGGTGCAGATATTGACGTTTCGGGTAAGC
>SVJI01000017.1 GCA_015069065.1 Oscillospiraceae bacterium
ATTCATTCAAAAGCATCAAGGAAGAGCATGACCCACTGGAGGATATAATAAATCTCCCGATAACAAATATAGAATAAATAAGCAATAGCAGAAAGGATGTTTTAATATGGCAAGAGGCGGTTTCCCCCGTAATATGGGTATGGGCGGCATGGGTAATATGAATAATATGATAAAGCAGGCTCAGAAAATGCAGGAAGAAATGCTCAAGGCACAGGAAGCACTTAACGAGCAGGAGTTCGAGGCAAGTGTTGGCGGCGGTGCTGTCAGCGTTAAGGCAAACGGCAAAAAGGAAATCATTGAACTGAAGCTTTCTCCCGATGCAGTTGACCCTGACGATGTAGAAATGCTGGAGGATATGATTATCACCGCAGTAAATGAAGTTTTGAGAAAGGCAGACGATGCCGCTGCAAGCAACCTGAAAAATCTTACCGGCGGAATGAATATCCCCGGACTTTTCTGATAAGTGAGTTGAGTTAGATGTATCCAGTTTCTTTACAGGAGCTTATAGACGAATTTCAAAAACTGCCGGGCATCGGACATAAGAGCGCAGTAAGGCTTGCCTTTCATGTGATGAATATGCCTTCGGCAAAGGTGGAAAAATTTATAGGTGCGATAAATAAGGCAAAGACCAGCGTGCATCTGTGCAGTAAGTGTCAGAATCTTACGGACAAGTCAGTATGCGACATATGCTCTTCGCCCAGACGCGATAGCAGTATTATCTGTGTAATGGAAAGTCCCAAGGACGTAACGGCACTGGAAAAAACAAAGGAGTATAACGGACTTTACCACGTTTTACATGGAGCGATTTCACCCATGGACGGTGTAGGGCCGGAGGATATTAAGATAAAGGAGCTTATCTCCCGCCTCACTCCCGAGGTTAAAGAGGTTATTATGGCAACAAATCCCACGGTGGAGGGAGAGGCAACTGCTATGTACATAGCACGGCTTCTTAAATCCATGGGCATTACTGTAACGCGCATCGCGCACGGAATCCCTGTCGGCGGAGATATTGAATACGCCGATGAGGTGACACTGACAAGAGCAATAGAGGGCAGACGCGCAATATAAGTATAAATAATAAAAGGAGCTGTAAAAAAGTTATTTTTTTTACAGCTCCTTTTATTATTTTATTTCTGTAATGTCATATGGCGTACTCTGATAAACAAAGTAATTAAGCCAGTTTGAATATATCAGATTTGCGTGTCCGCGCCATGTTACAACAGGGTCCTTTTCAGGGTTATCGTCGGGAAAATAATTTTCAGGCACCTTTGGATTGAGTCCGGCATCCTTATCCCGCAGATATTCCTTTTTCAGAGTATCACGGTCATACTCACTGTGTCCTGTTATGAAAATCTGCTTTCCGTTCTTCGTCGCAGCGGCGTAAAGCCCCGCCTTTTCCGAACAGGCAAGGATTTTAATATCCTTACACTTTTTCACATCCTCAATCTTTACCGTGGTATGACGTGAATGGGGCACCATAAATTCATCATCAAATCCGCGCATGAGGATGGAGTTTTTATAGGAAACCTTATGCCTGAATATTCCCGAAAGCTTTTCCTTCAACGGATATTTGTCAATTCCGTAGTGGTAATACATCGCCGCCTGTGCACCCCAGCATATATGGAACGTACTGTGAACATTGGTTTTCGTCCATTCCATAATGGTGCAAAGCTCTTCCCAATAATCCACTTCTTCAAAAGCCATTTTCTCAACAGGGGCACCTGTTATGATAAATCCGTCAAACTTCTGCTGCTTAATTTCATCAAAAGTTTTATAAAAAGCGAGCATGTGCTCGGGGGAAACATTCTTTGCCTTATGCGTACTTACCTGCACCAGTTCGACCTCTACCTGCAGAGGGGTATTTCCCAGTAATCGGGCAAGCTGTGTTTCCGTTTCAATTTTTGTAGGCATCAGGTTAAGAATACCTATCCTGAGCGGACGAATATCCTGACTGGATGCACGGTTTTCGTCCATAACAAATATATTTTCATTGGCAAGCACCTTTGATGCAGGCAGCTTTACCGGTATTTTAATTGGCATCTATACCACCTCACTGGTAGTTTTATATTGTCTGGAGTGCCTGCGCGATATCAGCGATAATATCCTCCTTTTCCTCTATTCCGCAGGAGAAGCGGATAAGGTCGGGAGAAACGCCCGCCCCGCGCAGCTCATCATCATTCATCTGGCGATGTGTGGCACTGGCAGGATGCAGACAGCATGTTTTGGAATCTGCAACATGGGTTTCAATTGACGCGAGCTTCAGATTCTTCATAAAGGTTTCTGCAGCCTTTCTTCCACCCTTTACGCCAAAGGATATAACGCCGCAGGAGCCATTTGGAAGATATTTCTGTCCAAGAGCATAATTCTTGTCACCCTCCAAGCCGCAATAACGCACCCACTCAATCTTATCATGCGCCTTAACATATTCGGCAACTGCCTGTGCATTCTCGCAGTGACGCTTCATTCTGAGCTGCAGACTTTCAAGACCTAAGTTTATAAGATATGCGTTCTGCGGTGACTGGATTGAACCCAAATCACGCATAAGCTGTACAGTAGCCTTTGTAATATACGCACCCTCAAGCCCGAAACGCTCCGTATAAGTAACACCGTGGTAGCTGTTATCAGGAGTACACAGACCGGGGAATTTGTCGGGATACTTTGTCCAGTCAAACTTGCCTGAATCTACAATACATCCGCCGACACCGCTTGCGTGTCCGTCCATGTACTTTGTAGTGGAGTGAGTTACTATATCTGCACCCCATTCAAAGGGGCGGCAGTTAATAGGTGTGGCAAAGGTATTGTCAATAATCAGCGGAACACCGTGCTTGTGCGCGGCATTTGCAAATCGCTCAATATCCAGAACATCGAGTGCAGGATTTGCAATGGTTTCACCGAAAACTGCCTTTGTATTGGGGCGGAACGCTTTTTCAAGCTCCTCGTCCGAGCAATCAGGTGCAACAAAGGTAAATTCTATGCCCATACGCTTCATTGTAACGGCAAAGAGGTTGTATGTTCCCCCATATATGGCAGACGAAGAAACAATGTGGTCACCGCATGAGGCAATGTTGAACACACTGTAAAACGATGCCGCCTGACCGCTCGATGTAAGCATCGCAGCGCTGCCGCCCTCAAGCTCGGCTATACGCGCAGCTACACAGTCATTGGTCGGGTTTTGCAGTCTGCTGTAAAAATATCCCGATGCCTCAAGGTCGAAAAGCTTTCCCATTTCCTCGCTGGTATCATATTTAAAAGTGGTGCTTTGATAAATAGGTATCTGGCGCGGCTCACCGTTTTTAGGAGAGTAGCCGGCCTGCACACATTTGGTTCCTGTTTTATAATTAGACATATGTATTACCTCTTCTCTGCATAATAACATTAGTATAACATCATGGCATGGTATTTGTCAAACATAATTAGAGGGAGCTGCGGTAAAAGAAAAATCATTTCACCGCAGCTCCCTCGTTGGATTATTGCTTATTCTTCAGAAAAGTTGTCTTTTCCCACTCCGCAGAGAGGGCATACCCAATCCTCAGGAACATTTTCCCAGGGAGTACCCGCTGCAACACCGTTATCGGGGTCACCTACCGCTTCGTCATAAACATAACCGCAAACATCACATACATATTTCATACTTGTCGCCTCCTCTCAAACTATTTTGTCCATTTTTTTACTATCAATCCAAAATAATGAGAGCAATGAACTCCAGCATTTCGCTGCCAATATTCTTAATTCCGTGTCCGCTGCCCGAGGGTGTAAATGTAACTGTTCCCGGCAATACTTCTATTTCTTCACCGTTGTCGTTATACAGACCTTTTCCTGAAATTATGTAGTAGCTTTCACACTCCCCCTCATGAACGTGAAATTCCACTTCTTCACCGTTTTTCAGCTGTGCCAGAGCAAATGTCCTGAGCTTTGGATTCTTGCCTGCAAAATCAGCCAGATCTGAAAGATACATTTTAACAGCACCTTCACTGTTGGACTCTGTTGTAATCTTAATTTCCTCTTTTGTTTTAATCATAAAAACTACTCCTCATACATTTATTTTTGAGTCAGGCTGCACACCTGTGCATTTGTAAACTGCACAAGCTTCTCTCTCTCTAAAAGAAGCTGACACCCCTTTATTCCCGCGCTGATGGTTATTTTTTCATAACTGCCAGACGAATCATCAATATATGTGGGGAATTTCTTTTTCATCCCTATTGGCGAGCAGCCGCCGCGGATATACCCTGTCAGGGAAAGCAAATCCTTTACATGAATCATTTCTATTTTCTTGTTCTCAGTAACTGTCGCTGCCTTTTTGAGGTCAATTTCACAGTCACACGGAATACACATAACAATAATACCCGATTTATCCCCACGAGCGACAAGCGTTTTAAAGACCATCCCATAGGGAAGCCCTATTTTCTGTGCTATGCTGACACCGCTGAGGTCATTCTCATCAACCTCATACTCCTTTGGCTCATATTCAATTTTTGCTTTGTCAAGCATACGCATGGCATTTGTTTTAATCAACTTTTACACTACCTTTTTCACGAAAGCAAGTCTTTTTTATATGCCATTATTATATTATATATCTCCCCTGATGTCAACTATTTGCAGTTTATTCCCGCTATTCCTCCTATTGCTCCACAGCCCGCACACAGTGCCAATGCACCCGGAAGCGACGCAACATCGACGCTACTTTTAAAAAGGATTCCTCCCAGTGCAAAAAGAATTGCCATATATATGAGAGCAGATACCATACCTGTCAAAAAGCCGCGTTTTCCGCATTTCTTAGCACATAAAAATGCTGCTATAAACGCCGATAAATAGGAGCTGTAATTATGTACTGTTTCCAGCAGCCAGTCCCTCGGCGGAAAAAACATGAAAATAAGGGATACCACCGCCTCCAGTACCACCGTAAAGATAAAAGCTATGGCAAATGATACCGCGTATTTTTTCAGGGGTAAAGATGAAACTGATAAATTCATAGAAAAACACCTCCGAATATACCCTATTCGGAGGTGTTTTCAATTATTCGTGAATTGTCAAAACTTTACTGATTGCAGACTTCTGAAACTTAATCTTGTTTCTGTCAGCAGAGGTCTCAATAACAACATCGTCTTCCTTGATTGTAACAACCTTACCCATGATGCCGCCGATTGTAACAACCTCGTCATTAACCTGCAATGCATCAAGCATATTCTGCATACGCTTCTGCTGCTTTTTCTGCGGTCTTATGAGTAAGAAGTAGAAAATCAGAATCATCGGGAGAAGTGAAACAATCATACTTATTAAGGGATTGCCCACCGGCTCTGCAGCGCCAGTTGCTGTCGCAAATGCTGTAATCATTTAAATCTTCCTTTCTTTAAGTAAATATATTTTAATTATTTATTATCAATTATATATCCTGTTATATTTCTGCCATTTTTTCTGTTTTCAGACATTTCTTTTTTATCCTTGTCCAGTGCAACGGCAATATAAAGGTCGGTGGAATCAAGGATTCCCATTCTTTTGACAAACTCGTTGCCGTCGATAGATATTGCATATATTCTGCCTGTTTTGTCCTTAAGCGTTTTAATCTCACTTGAACCGAAAGTTATATACTCCTCCGCATTGGCAAAAAGCGACTTATCCTCACAATTTTCAAATGTTTCCTCTGAGGCAATATAAATGTCATAGCTGCCGGCATCAAGCATTTCAACCAACAGTGTGTCAATATCTGACTGAAGGTCTGCCGTGTAAGGAAGCAGACTGGCAGTCATCTTTTTATCACCGTTAACATCCTTGAGCAAAAGTTCAATCGTCGACTTATTGTCATTAAAGGTCTGCGCATTCACATATCTGTCACCCACATAGCCGATTATCAAATCAGGCGTAGTAGAAATTGTCATATTAAAAAGCACAAAAGAAAGACAAACGACTATCAGGAGAAAGAAAAAAACATGCCATTTATAATATCTGAAAAATCTTCTCACTATTCACCGCCCCTTTTCAAATATCTTTTATAATTATATACCAGACACTTATTTTTTACAAGTGCATTGTGGTAAAATTTTCAATATATTCATAATTTAATTTTCTCTTCTGTATAATTTACAAAAAGCAGGTCCGGAGGTGTCTGTATATTGAACCCAGTAGAGGAAAAATACTCAGTCCCCACCGCAGTTTCCATGGTAATAGGCTGTGTCATCGGAAGCGGTGTGTTTTTCAAAGCAGAATCAATCAGCCGCATAACCGGAGGGAGCACACTCTCAGGCGTTATCGCATGGTGCATAGGTGGAGTAATAATGCTGGTTTGCCTTTTAATGTTTGCCGTGTTTTCTCTGGAGTATGGTAGTGAGGGCGGTATCATCGGCTACGCCCAAAAAACAGTAGGCAAAACCTTTGCCTATTATTCAGGCTGGTTTATGGCAGCTATATACTACCCATCTCTGGTTAGTGTACTGTCATGGTTGAGCGCAAGGTACACTTTGTTATTTTTCGGATCCTCTGACAGCAGCGGCGGACTATGTATGCTTCTTTCCTGTTTATATCTGATACTGAGTTTTATACAGAATGCTTTGTTTCCAAAATTTGCGGGGAGATTTCAGATTGCAACTACCGCCATTAAGCTCGTCCCCCTCGCTCTTATGATTACAGGCGGGATTTTCCGCGGAATATCAAGCGGCGTTCTCTGCCAAAACCTTTCAGCAGTGTCCACGGCTCCGTCTCAGACCGGAAATGTATTTTCCGCCGTTGTTGCCTCAGCCTTTGCCTATGAAGGATGGATTGCTGCTACAAGCATCGGTACGGAACTTAAAAACAGCCGTAAAAACCTCGCTCCGTCACTTATCATCGGCGGGGGATGTGTTATGCTGGTTTATGTGCTTTATTTTCTGGGGATATCGGGTGCTGTCAGTTCAGAAACCCTTGTAAATTATTCATCAGGCGGCATACGCATGGCATTTAATGCCGTACTTGGCAGCACCGCAGGCGCATTTCTTACGGCATTTGTTGCAGTATCGTGTCTGGGTGCATTAAACGGAATGATTTTCGGGGGCGGCAGGGCTATGTATAACCTCTCCATATTGGAAAAAAGTACGTCTTTAAAGCTTTTCTCCAAAATCGATTCTCAAAGTTCAACACCCTTAGCTTCCTTTTGTGCAGGTCTTTTCTTCTCTGTTATATGGCTTTTCTTTTACTACGGTTCCCAAATCTCGGATACCTCTATCTTTTTCGGTTACAGCTTTGACAGCTCAGAGCTTCCTGTTATCAGCATATATTCCTTTTATATTCCCATGTTTTTTATGTTTATCAAAAAGCATCACCATGAAAAACCGTTCACTAACCTTATTCTGCCCTCTTGCGCAATATGTGCCTGCATATTTATGATAATTTCTGCCATATGGGCGCATGGGATTGATTTTTTCAACTATATGCTGTCGTTTATTTCTATAATGCTGTTTGGCTGTTTGTTTAAAAGAGGGAATGTTAACAATGATTAACCTCTCTTAAGTTTTGATATAGCCGTCAGCAGCAAAAATACACCGAGGTTTACCGCCACAACACTTGCTCCCACAGGAACTTCCAGTGCATAGGATAAAACTATTCCCATAAAGAAGCAAACCATGCTCAGCAAAGCGGCACATATTATAACTCCCTTAAAAAACCGGCATACCCTCATAGCACTAAGGGCGGGGAAGATTATAAGACTGGATATAAGAAGCGCCCCCATAATCCTCATTCCCAGAACTATGGTTATTGCCGTGAGAACTGCTACCGCCATGTTATAGACATCCACCTTTACTCCTGTGGCGCGGCTGAAATTCTCGTCAAAGGTAATTGCAAAAATTTTGTTGTATGAGAGGATATACATTCCCAGAACTACTACAGAAAGCACGATACTGATATATACATCGCGACTGCTCATAGCCAGAATACTGCCGAACATATAGTTACATATGTCTGTGTTAATTCCTGTTGTCATACTGGTAATGATAATTCCCATTGCAAGGGCTGATGATGAAAATACGGCAATTGCCGCATCGCCACCTATGGTTCCGTTCTGGCTCAGCCGCAGCAGAAAAAATGCCGCGATAATAACCAGCGGTACTGAAACTGCCAGTGGTGCCATGTTAAGTGCTGCCGCAACGGCGAGCGCGCCAAAGGAAACATGGCTGAGTCCGTCCCCTATCATACTGTAGCGTTTCAGCACCAGACTTACTCCCAGCATAGAGGAACACAAGCTTACCAGTATTCCCACCACAATAGCTCTTGTTATAAAAGAATAAGAAAACAAGGTTGTTATTATATCCACGTGAAGTGTATCCCCTCAAAATTATTTTTCAAAAAATTCCTCTCGCTCATAATCTATGGGAGTGCCGTAGAAAAGCTCGTTTCCATTCCCCAGCTTCAGCACATGCTTTGCAACAGAAAGCGAGGTGTGTATGTCATGGGAAACCATAACAACGGCAACTCCCGAGCTGTTTATTTTGCAAATTGCTTCATAAAAATCTGCTGCGGCAGCATTGTCAAGTCCTGCCACAGGTTCATCAAGCAGCAAAAGCTTCCCTGTCGCACACAGTGCTCTGGCGAGAAGTACACGCTGTTTTTGTCCGCCTGAAAGATTTCTGAAACATTCATTTTTTAAGTTATATATAGAAAGAAGCTCCATGTTCTTTTTGGCGGCTTCCTTTTCTTTTTTTCCGTAAAACGGTCTGTGCCCCATTTGGTTAAGGCAGCCGGATATGACTACCTCCCATGCAGAGGCAGGAAAATCATTCTGATGTGCCGTAGTCTGGGGCAGATAGCCTATTTCCCACCGATTAAAGCCCTCTGCAAAAGCTATTTCCCCCTTTGACGGAGCTTTAAGTCCCAGTAAAACCTTTACGAGGGAGCTTTTACCGCTGCCGTTCTCACCAAAAATTACGAGGAAATCTCCCTGTGCGACATTAAAAGACACTCCGCCTATAACCTCTTTTCCCTCATACGTGATGGAAACATTTTTTACTGTCAGCAAATTATTCATAAGCTCTCCCCCCCGCGCGCACAGTTTTCGCATTTTCCATACATTACCGTACGGAAATTATCAACCTTAAAATTATGATGCTCCAATATATGCGGTGCCAGTTTCTCCAGAAAAGCACAGTCAATATGCAGCAGTGTTCCGCACTGTGTACATTTAAGGTGGAAGTGATTTCCCCCACAGTCTCCTGCATATTGGTAACAGGCACCTCTGTCTGTTATATATTTTCTTATCATTCCTTTGTTTTCAAGCTTCTCCAGATGTCTGTAAACAGTGGCGGTGCCTATGCGCACTCCCTGTTCCGAAAGCCCCTTGACGATACCTGATGCGGTTATATGTCCGTCACAATTCCTCAAAAAATCAAGTATAGCTGTTTTTTGCCGTGTTTCGTAGTCATTTTTCATACAGGCACCTCCTGAATTTGAAAATCATTCTCATATTACATCAAAACAATTGTTTTGTCAAGAAAAAGGGGATGTAAAACCACTTTTTACATCCCTTTTATTCCATATTAACTTACATAAGCGGTGCGAACAACCGCAAAAAGGCATTGAGAATCTTTCTCAATGGATTCATTTTTGTACATGACTCCTTTGTGATTACACTACACTTTTCAATAGTCGCGGTAAAATCCTCATATACTGAATTTACCACTGAGCTATCCAGGAACCACGCGGCACATTCAAAATGAAGATACAGACTTCTGAAATCGAGGTTTACGCTGCCTACCACGGCAACCTCGCCATCACTGCAAAAGGTCTTTCCATGGATAAATCCGGGGGTGTATTCATAAAGCTTAACCCCTGCATCCAGAAGCTCCTTGTAATAACTGTATGCAACAGCTCTGGCATACCAATGGTCAGCCACAAGTGGACATATGATTTTTACATCGACTCCGCTCATTGCCGCATTTGTCAGGGCAACTATCATTTCATGGTCAAGTATCAGATAGGGAGTGGTAATATAGATATATTTTTTTGCTTTATTTATGATATCGAGATAAATGAACTCCCCAATCTGGTATTTGTCCTGCGGAACATCACAGTACGGCATGACATAGCCATCCTGTCCGGTTTCCTCTGTTTCGGAAAAATCAGGCTCAAAAGCTTTTATATCCTCTGCTGTTTTTGTGGTATGCCACCACAGCTGGAGGAACATCCGCGTGAAGCTGAACGCCGCCTCACCCCTTACCATTACGGACATATCTTTCCAGTGACCGTAGGGATAGTCTATATTGATATATTCGTCTGACAAATTCACACCGCCTGTATAGGCAGTTTTTCCGTCTATGACAAGAATTTTTCTGTGGTCGCGGTTGTTCTGCAGTGCTGATAAAAACGGTGTAAACGGACTGAAGACACAGCATTTTATGCCGTAGCTTTCCAGTGTTTTGGGGTAGTTTTTCGGAAGCAGAGTCATGCTTCCCATACCGTCATACATAACACGGACATCCACACCGTTTGCAGCTTTCTTTTTCAGAATCTCCAGTATGGAGTCCCACATAACCCCCTCTTTGATGATGAAATACTCCAAAAAGATATACTTTTCAGCTTTTTCAAGCTCTATCAAAAGAGATTTGAATTTATCTTCCCCCTGAGGAAAATAGTGCGCCTGTGTACAGCGATACGCAGAAAAGCCTGAGGCATTATTTATATACCTTACCGTGTTTTCACGTTCAGGCCGGCTTTCCTTTATTTCATTTATAACTGCTTCGCTTTGATTATACGGGCGGTTCGTTTCCCGCTGAACTTCCTCCAGCTTATAAAAGAAATACTTGGTGTGCATCTGCCCGGTTATAAAAAGGTAGAAGAGTCCGCCGAACATAGGAAACAGCAGTATCGCTATGACCCACGCGAGTTTATATGTGGGATTAGAATGACGGTTTATAATTATAACCACCGCTGCTATACTGACAATTTTGAGAAATATGTCAAAGTAAAGAAAATATTCACTTATTCGCAGTAATGATACAAACATCAGCGCCAGCTGCAAAATCAAAAGAAAGCTTACAATAGCAACCTGGCCGAACATTACCTTAAGGAGCTTTCTCATAAGAGCCTCCAGAAAAATCAATAATTTATTTCAACTGTTCTTTTTGCATCGTTCCATATAACAGATGCCTCTACCGCCTCGGCAATAACTCTCGCCGATACAAGATTTGAGCCGTTTATATTTATGGGCGGTGCCACAGTGGGTGATGTAACGCCATTCACCAAAATTATGCCGTCAGGACTCACTGTAACGGTTCTGCCATCTTTGGCACAGCTTACAACACCTGTAGACGCATCCCACGATACTTCAAAGCCCATCATCTCCATCAGCGCACGCAACGGCAGGTACGTTCTCTCATAATATATAATCGGAACTGCATTGTCAAAGTACACCTTTTTACCGTTGTAGCTTACATAAACCTCTGTGCTGAAGGGCATCTCCATATATTCTGCATACTTCTGTGCATAAGAATCCAGTCTGCCGTGAAGAGTCAGCCTTTCGCAGCCTGCAAAGGAATATTCATCTATCCATTCCACACTGTCAGGGATATTTATAAGTCTTAATTCACTGCATCCTCCAAACGCCATCGAATCAATGTAAACAACGCTTTCGGGAAGATGAACAGAGCGCAGATTCTCATTTGCCATAAATGCACCTGCACCCACCGCCGTTATTCCGTCGGGAAGCTCCAGATGGCTGTCTCCACCCTTATATGATATGAGAATACCGTTCACAATGACAAAGTCAGACTCCTGTGCGTATATCCACACCGTATCATCAAATGCACCTGCACCGATGTGGGATACTGTCGCAGGAATTGTTATCTTTGCCAATGAGTAGCAGTGTACAAAGGCATTATCACCAATCTTCTGCAAACTGTCGGGGAGTATGATTTCCTTAACCGTGGTATTATATGCAAAAGCATTGGCCGCAATACTTTTAACACCGTCAGGTACGCGGACAGATTCCGCAGTACCGTTATATTTGAGAAGTGTCGTTCCCCCCAGCATCACAAACTCTGAGGATGAGCCTGTTATAAGAGAGGTGTTGTCAAATGCATCCGACTCAATATTTTCAAGAAGCCCGTTGAAATTTACCTGAGATAAATTTTTACAATCCGCAAAGGCGCGGCTGCCGATGTATGAAACGGAAGATCCGATTTCGACACTTGTAAGCTCCGCGCAGGAGGCGAATGCCTCTGCCGACACAGTGCTGATGCCGTCGGGGATTGACAGTGTTCTTAAAGTAGGCGAGCCTGCAAAGGCGCGGCTGCCGATTGAAACGACGCTGTATCCGCCCAAAGAGAGCGGTATCGTCAAATCTCTGGGTTCTCCTGCAAACCCTGTTATGGTTCCGGAGGATTTTTCAAAAAAGTAAAGCACATTACCCACCTTGTAAACAGGAATTCTGGGTGCAGCCAGAGCGGATGGCTGTAATAATATAAAAACAAGAAGGGCAGTAATAAACATTCTTAGTTTCTTCATTTATAATCATTCCTTTCCTTGGGTACTAAAAAGAAATTATACTATACAACAGGCATTTTGTCAAATTTATATGTATCGGCATAAACTAAAACGAAGGAGTGATTTTATGCCAAGAATATATCTGAGTCCCTCTACTCAGGAGGGTAATATGTACGTAATCGGCGGCAGTGAAGAATATTATATGAACCTTATCGCCGATGCCATGATTCCCTATTTGCAGTCAAGCGGCATACAATTTACACGCAACAGTCCCGATATGACTGCCGCAGGTGCTATCGCCCAGTCAAACAGCGGAACGTATGATTTGCACTTAGCCCTCCATTCAAACGCTGCACCCGAGGGGCAGTACGGAACATACACAGGCGTTGATGTGTATTATTCGCCTATCAGCAGGAACGGCAGACGTGCTGCAGACATATTTGCACGCAATCTTAAAAGCATTTATCCAACACCCTCTAAGGTGCGCGCTATTTCCACCACCTCAATCGGGGAGGTTACCCAGACCCGCGCGCCCGCAGTTTTTCTGGAGCTTGGATACCACGATAACGTTAACGATGCCACTTGGGTAAGCGATAACATAGAGCGGATTGCCGCAAACCTCGTTTTATCTCTGACGGAGTATTTCGGGATTCCCTTTGTGGAGCCTATGCCCGTACGCATGGCAGTTGTGGATGTTTCCAGCGGAACTCTTAATTTGCGCGCGCGCCCGTCAAGAACAGCCCGCATTATTGCATCAATGCCTAACGGAGCAGCTTTGAGCGTGGTGGGGCAGTGGCAGGACTGGTATGTGGTAAATTACCGCGGTCTTGTGGGATATGCTGCGTCCCAATATGTAAATATTCTTTAAATTTTCTTGATAATAGTATTCTGATGGTGTATAATTATCCCATAACAGGGTTGCTTTAAAAGCACCGGAACGGAGATTACTATGTTAGAAACCATCAGTCTTATAGTTGTGTTATTCGCACTTTTTTCCTGCTATATTGCATTTCTCAGCCGTATTCCGAAAAGGGGCCGTTATCCCGATGCAAATGCACAGATAATTACTGCAACAATTACCAATACAAATAAAACTGCCGAAAAGGTGGCTACTCTCAGGGCAAAGGCAGATGACGGACGTAAATTTAAGGTGAAAATGACCCCTACAGAGGCAAAAATGTGGATTAAGGGCGACATTATAAATGTTGCCTTGTCCTCCGACAAGAAGAAGTACCGCGTCCTTTTCCATGAGTATTTTAAAGCAAACGAATCACGTCTGCGCGAGGAAGCTATAGCCATCCTTGAAAAGAAGATTCCCACAAACTTCATTTCTGCCAAGCTGGTAGGCTATAATAAAGAAAGCCTCGATGCCATAAAGACATCCGAGGCTGACTCACAGACAATATTTACATTTTCCACACTGATGCATTTAATTGACGTATATAGTGTCATCGGAGCATTGTTTGCAGTCGTTTTTGCAATATGGTTTCTTTCTTCCTCCCCTGAATTTGGAAAATATATAATCCCGCTGGCACTTATTCTGATGTTTGCGTGGGTTATTTACGGCACGGTTACGACCTGTAAAAATATTCTCAAAAAGTTATAAGCGCTGTACCGCTGTGGAAAACTCCTGTCCGCCTTTCTCCTTGCGGGCAAGGTTATAAATATCCGTAGCACGGCATTCAAGATTAAATATATCATTGTTTTTAAGTATTGCACCCCTCGCCGCGACAGGCAGCGAGGCGGTGTTTTTCATTTTGCGCAAAATTTCCCCGCCTGCACTATTAAAGGCAAGGGGCCGAATATACTGTGGAGAGGGCAGCTGCTTGAAATTATTTCCTATTATCATGTTGCACAGAATCCGCCTCAGGCGGCTGTCTGTGTATCTTCTGCACGAGGCATGGCTCACAATATCCTTAAAGGTATTATAGACACCTGCATCCTTTAATCTGGATGCAATTTCACTGTTGCAATCGGGAATACGGCACAGCTCTTCATGAGAAATTGTCTTGAGCCTTGAAGCAACCATAACATCAAACTGATGCATAAAAACAGGATGAGCCGCATAGACATGCATCATATAGCCCGACGCGTCCTCCCCCTCTGCAAGAAGACGGCGTATGGCTGATGCTGAGGGGATTTCACCCTTTACATTACTGTCGTTATATCCGCTGCCCACTCTCTTGATTGTGACAGGGACTATGCCTGATGATAGTTTTTTAAGCACTCTCAGATACTCAAGCGCCAGAATATTGTTCGGCATGGCATCAGGAACACTGCCGTGCATTGTTTCACGAAGTGCCATATGACGAGCAGCCGGAAAGGACAATCCCTCCGAAAGTTTTTCTGCAAGTATGGCTTTGAAAACAGCAGGTTCATCATTTAAAATTTCGGCACATTCCTGCAGCGGTGAAATTTCCCCAAGCTCACTGCCAAACCACAGCTCGTCAACTACTCCGCATCGACACAGAGTTTCAACAGCTCCCCGCGCAAAACCCTCCGCAGAAGAGAGTGCATAAACCGTCGGAAGCTCCAACACCAGATCCACTCCGTTTTTAACGGCTGAAATCGCACGTTCATTTTTATCAAAGAGTGCGCACTCCCCCCTTTGAACAAAATTCGGACTCATTATAGCGACTACAGCATCACTTTTACTGTGCATCGAGTCAAGAAGTAGCTTATGTCCGCTGTGAAAAGGGTTAAATTCTGCAACCGAAGCACTTATTTTCATAAAATCCCCCGCTTTTTGGCAAAAAATTGTTGAAAATTGGTTATTTCTATTATATACTATATAATTAGAAAAATAAAGTTTTGGAGGAATAAAAATGAGTAAATTTTTGGACTCAATTAAAGAAAGGGCTAGAAGCGACAAGAAAACTATCGTTCTTCCCGAATCAATGGACAGACGCACATGGGAAGCGGCTGAAACAGTTTTGAAAGAGGATATTGCAAATATCGTTATTATCGGTACTCCCGAGGAAGTAGCTGAAAATTCAAAGGGACTTGATATTTCAAAGGCTACAATCATCGACCCTTTCAATTATGAAAAGACTGAAGAATACCTTAATCTCTTCGTTGAACTGAGAAAGAGCAAGGGTGTTACATATGAGCAGGCAAAGGAAATCGTTCTTGGCGATTATATGTACTATGCGTGCCTTATGGTTAAAGCAGGCGACGCTGACGGCGTTGTTTCAGGTGCTTGCCACTCTACTGCAAACACACTGCGCCCCTCTCTCCAGATTATAAAGACTAAGCCCGGTGTTAAGCTTGTATCCGCGTTCTTCCTTATGGTTGTTCCGGATTGTGAATACGGTGCAAACG
>SVJI01000018.1 GCA_015069065.1 Oscillospiraceae bacterium
TTTTCGAGCTTCTTCGCAGAGCAGAAAAGGAAACCGGTTTTTCCTGCAATAATGCACGGCTCGTTGTTGAAGCTGCTATACAGGCAGAAAAAAGTGAAATGACACTCTTTGTCACCAAGGTTGATAATGAGGAAGAAAAAGCCCTTTTTGATAAAATAACAAAGGCTAATCAGCTCGAAAATCTGAAAGAGGCACAGAAGAAAAAGGAAAAGAAAAAAACCTCAGTAAATACCATGGTGGAACTGGAGGATTTTGAGGACGTTATAAAAATGTGCCACGTTATGCGTGAATGTTTCTGGGGCTCTCTTTATTCATATCGGGATAAATATTATATGACCATGCTTCCGAGCTACATACCAAAAGCTTCTGAATTTGGCAATGTGTGCCCCGAGGAATACAGGGTGATTGTCGAGGAACACGGAAACCCTGTCGTAAAAAACAGTGCGTTTTTATTTATAAGAAACCGTTTTCACGATTAAATAGTGACATAGAAAAACGAGCTACGGATATTTTCCGTAGCTCGTTTTTGTATATTAGGTGATTTATTTTATAACTCTGACCTTAATAATTCCGTCAATAGCCTTAAGTTCATCTGCAATTGCACATTCAGCATCTGTAGCATCAAGGATTGTGCATGCATAGTCGCCGCGGCTCTTATTAACCATGTTTTCAATGTTAAGTCCCTTTGCAGCAAATGCAGAGGTAATGCTTGAAATCATGTTGGGAACATTCTTGTGGAGAACAGTAATTCTCGTAGTTCCGGCAGTTCTGGGAAGCTCACAGTTGGGATAATTAACGGAGTTAACAATATTTCCGTTTTCCATATATTCAATAAGCTCCTTTGCTGCCATAACAGCACAGTTATCCTCGCTTTCAGCACTGGAAGCACCGAGGTGAGGAATCGCAACTACATTTTCAAGTCCTAAAACATCATCAGAGGGGAAATCCACTACGTATGAAGAGATAAGACCTACTTCAAGAGCGCTCTTAAGTGCCTGTGCATCTACAAGCTCTCCGCGGGAGAAGTTGAGAAGCTTCGCGCCCTTTTTAACGGATGATTTAAAGAGTTCCGCATTGAACATACCCTTTGTATCAGCGGTAAGGGGAAGATGAAGTGTGATGTAGTCAGCCTCAGAAAGAGCATCCTTAAGGTCATTCTTAATTACTGTATGTCTGTCAAGGCTGAGGGCAGCTTTAACGGAGATAAAGGGGTCATAACCGATAATCTCCATGCCCAGATGGTGCGCTGCGTTTGCAACAAGGACACCAATTGCGCCAAGACCGATTACGGCAAGCTTTTTACCCTTGATTTCACAGCCTGCAAAATTGCTTTTACCCTTTTCCACCATTTTTCCAACCTCAGAGCCGTTACCCTTAAGAGTCTGTGCCCATGCACAGCCGCCGATAATGTCACGGGATGCGAGGAAAAGACCTGCAATTGTCAGCTCCTTAACTGCGTTTGCATTTGCGCCGGGTGTGTTGAAGACAACAATACCCTTTTCACTGCACTTGTCAATGGGAATATTGTTTACGCCTGCGCCTGCTCTGGCAACTGCCTGCAGAGAATCAGCAAGCTCCATATCGTGCATATTGAAGCTGCGCAGGATTATGCAGTCGGGATTTTCGCAGCTGTCGGTGATGTTATACCTGACTTTATCAAAGTTATCAAGACCGCACTTTGCAATCTTATTGAGTGTTAAAAGATTATACATATCTATCAGTTCCTTTTTACTTATTTTCCTGCTCAAACTTTGCCATGAATTCTACAAGTGCTTCTACGCCTTCAATGGGCATAGCATTGTAGATGCTGGCTCTCATACCGCCGACACTGCGGTGACCCTTAAGATTTACAAAGCCTGCGTCTGCGGCTTCCTTACAAAACTTCTTGTCAAGGTCAGCGTCGCCTGTAACAAAGCATACATTCATCATAGAACGGCTGTTTTTCTCTGCTGTTGCTTTGAAAAGAGTTGAGTTATCAAGGAAATCGTAAAGGATATTTGCTTTCTTTTCGTTTCTTTCCTTCATTGCCTCAAGACCGCCGTTTTCAAGTGCCCATTTATAAACAAGACCCGCAATATAAATTGCGTAGCAGGGAGGTGTGTTGTACATAGAATCGTTGTCAGCCATTGTCTTGTAGTCAAGCATTGTGGGAATATCCTCGCGGGCATTTCCCATTAAATCCTCGCGGATAATAACAACTGTAAGACCTGCGGGAGCCATATTCTTCTGTGCGCCTGCATATATAACACCGAACTTTGTAACATCTACGGGCTCACTTGTAATACAAGATGACATATCTGCAACCAGTACCTTGTCACCTACATTGGGAACTTCAGGGAACTTTGTTCCGAAAATTGTGTTGTTGTAGCATACGTGAACATAATCAGCATCCTCACGCACCATATCGGGTGTAATTTCGGGAATGTAGCTGAATGTCTTATCTTCTGAAGTTGCAATGCACTTCGCATCACCGTATTTCTTAGCTTCCTTAAAAGCTTTACCTGAGAACTGACCAGAAACAACATAGTCAGCCTTTCCTGTTTTCATGAGGTTAAGAGGAACGGCAGCAAACTGTGTTGAAGCACCGCCCTGAAGGAAAAGCACCTTATAGTTATCAGGGATGTTCATAAGCTTTCTGAAGTTAGCTTCAGTTTCTTTAATTATTGCATCGTAAACAGGTGAACGATGACTCATCTCCATAACACTCATACCGCTGTTTCCGAACTCAATAAGCTCCTTCTGTGCTGTTTCAAGTACCTCAAGCGGAAGCATGCTGGGACCTGCAGAAAAGTTAAATACTCTTGCCATAATAATTGCCTCCTAAAAATAAGTGATAATAGAATTATTATACTCTTAATTCCTCGAAGTGTCAATTTATTTCGCTATTTTTTTAGCGATTTTTCTCTAAAAGGTAGAAAATTCCTGTTAAGTTTCGGCATCAAATCAACCGTTGGTTGATTTGATGCCGCTTATAATTTCCCTTATGCCGAAAATCAATATAAATATACCAAACATTCTGCCAAGCATTTTTGATGATATACACGTACATATATATGCACCCAGCAGTGAAAACGGTACTCCTGTAACAATTACAGGCAGTGCAGTTTTAAAATCAATCTTCTTGTTTTTTATGTGGACGAAAATTGCACACACTGCAGACGGAAGAAAAGAAAATAAATTTATGCTTTGCGCAGATTGCTGACTCATGTCTAAAAACATTCTCAGTGCGGGAATCAGCAGCATTCCGCCGCCAACACCCATTCCGCTGAGTATTCCGGAAAAGAATCCTATAATAGCTGTAAGCATCCCTTATCCTCCAAATATCATTCTTCCTGCAGCAATCACCATTACTACTCCAAAGCCAATGCGGATAAATCTTCCCGAAAGCTTTGAAAGGAGCGACGCCCCGAGAAGTGCCCCTAAAGCCGCTCCCGATGCCGTTTTAATAATTACGGGGATATCCGCATAGCCTGCCATTGAGTATATGAAAAGTCCGGCAACTGTCAGCGGCAGGATAATAATGATTGAGGTTGCGTGCGCCTTTTTTTCGTCAAGGGAGAAAAACTTCTGCAGTACCAGTACGGCAATTATCCCCCCGCCAGAGGCAAAAAAACCGTTTATAAATCCAATGGGGATTCCCCATAATAATTTGCTTTTTTTCATTATGATACAAACATCTCAAGGCGGAGCTTATCGGCAATCATGGCAATAAATTCACTGTTTGTAGGCTTACCCTTGTTGTTGTTGACAGTGTAGCCAAAAAGCTTGTACAGCTCCTCCTCATTACCGCGGATGCAGGCAACCTCGATTGCATGGCGGATAGCTCTTTCAACACGGCTGGGAGAGGTTTTGTGCCTGTGTGCAACTCTTGGATAAAGCTGTTTTGTTACGGCATTTATCAGCTCTGTATCCTTAATGCTCATAATAATCGCATCACGCAGATACTGATATCCCTTGATGTTTGCGGGAACGCCTACAGAGTGAATTGTTTTGGTTACCGACAGCTCAATCGCTCTGTCGGAGGGGCGGTCAACATGGTCATTCTTATCAAGTCCCACCGATTCATCAATGTACATCTCTTTTGAAAGCTTTGTCAGGCAAAGCATACGGATTCTCTCATACACTGTTTCATTTTCGCATGGCTTTATCATGAAATACTCTGCACCCAGCTGCATACAGATATTTGTTACATGTTCCTTTCTGGAGCCGCTCATGATAATGACAATGGGGCGATGTATTCTGGGGAGAGTATTTATGATTTTTAAAAGTCCTATGCCGTCAAGTTGAGGAAGCACGATATCCATAAGCACGGCATCGGGACGGTACTGACGAATTTTCTCCGCGGCATCCGTTCCGTCAGAGCAGACACCTACCAGTTCAATATCACTTTTGTGGTCAAAGAAGGTTTTCATCCGGGACAGTAATTCCTGATTACTGTCTGCAATAAGCAGTTTAATCTGTTTTTTCATACTAATTCCTCCGTTTTTTTATTTGTTGTGATATGCATATTACCATAAAATGGAAATTATTGCAAGAACATTTTTTACATTTTTTGGAAAAAACATAAAAAACGACGAAAATACAGGTGTTTCAGCAGCATAAAAAAACATATGCAGAGCTTTTTCGCTGCATATGTTTTTGTCGAATTTAAGGGAAATTTAGTAAAAACTATTCTATTTTTTTACAATGACATTTTCTGTCTTTGTTTTTCTTTACAATGAACATGTAACATCGTTAAAGTTTGTTGCGTCCGGACAAAGATTAAAAAATTTTAAGGAGATGGAGCTTATGTTGAAAAATTTCGAAATGGCTCGTATGTTAAGGAGTTCGTTGGAAGAAGTGACAAATGATAAAAGCAAGGATAATGCAGAAACTCTTGAAAAAAAAGAGCTTACCATATCAGGAAAAGAAATTCATTCTCTTGATGAAATCAGAGAAAACTTTGATGCAGAATGTATTTTAAATGCGCTTGGTGATGGTTCACTTCTAAGCTTTTTAAAATCGCATTATTATGAAAGAGAAGCAGATGTTATTTCAAGGCTTTCGCCTGACAATGATGACTGCCTCAAAATAATCTGCGATACCTTTGGCGTTGAATATCTTAAACAAGATGCTGTTTTAACTGCTGAAAATTTGGAGAGAATTGAGCTTTTAAAAAAGCTTAAGTGTGACAAAGAGGTAATAAACAACTTTAGGAAGGTTGCACTTAATCAGGGAGAACTTGCTAGGCTTCTGACAAACGGAGAAACCATAATTTATCTTTGTAATGGTAAGTTTTCAATTCCGCTGAGCAAAAAGGGCATAAGATATATCGGTATAAATAATCCGACTATTGAAAATCCTTTTACTATGCAGCAATATAAGAATGCCGGAATTACGGTTGAAAACATTAAGCTTGCAGACAAGGTAAGCGAAGAGATGAGCCAATATGCTCTAAATATTGCAAAGGAAAACGGTTACGATGATTATGCAGATAAGAATTCTCCGCTCGCTGCATATTTTCATAACAGGCTTAAAAGCTATGAGCGTTTTACCTATATAACCCTGCCTTGCAATTATTCTGAAGCTACTAAAGATTTTAGCAGTGAGTATAGTGCAAAGCAGCAGTTAGGAAAATATTTAAGACAGCCCTATGATACAGCTAATGAATATGTGACAGTTGGTAGTTCAAAGTGCCTTGCGAGCGCTGGTGCCGAAGAATATGCTGATGTGATTGAAAGTTGTTTTGAACCTGTTTTGTACGATTTAAGCATGCTTTGCGCCCTGCGAGGAAAGTCACGTGTTTATAAAGAAATCGAAAATCTCGTAAAAGGGTGCAGAGAAGTTTTTATTAAGGCTTTTGAAAAAGAAATTAACGATAATCAGGATTACTATAATATGTACGATTTTGATTATTTTGTTGATAGTGTAAATATTCAGGAACACGATTACAGGGTCAGCGAAGGAATTTTAAGAGTTATTGAAACTATTTTTACTGATAGTATTACATATTCTTATAGTAATATTATCGATACTGTGTGCGAGATGGAGAAAGACATCAATACCCGCGCGACATCTTTTTTCAAATCTGCCTACAGAGAGTATCTTTCGTATGTAAGAAGAATTGAAAAGGCTTTCGAAGCACTGGGAAATGATTTTCCCCCTTTTGGAGAGAATGAACCTATCTCAGAATATTTAACAAGAATTTCTGTGCCTGATATGAATTAAAACTTAACAAAACAAAATCAGCGGATAAAATCCGCTGATTTTGTTTTTGCTGTATAGAAATTTTCTATTATCACCATTAACCATAAATTTCAAGCATATTTTTAAGTGTTTGAATCATTTCATTTTTAAACGTTTCCGGTTTTATAACTTCGGCCTTGTCACCTTGAGATAATAACCACATAAGAAGCCCTTTACCATAAGCTTCAGCTTCAATAATAAAACTGTTATTTTCCTTTGAAATGACTTTTGCAGTAGGGAGTCTGTCAAGAACAGGTTCAATATTACTACCTAAAAATTTAAACTGCACACGTTCAAGCTTTCCAGGATACATAAACTGAACCCTTTTCCTGAATTCACCTTCTTCAAATCTGTCTTTATACTCAATGTAAAATGTTTCATTTGTAGGCCTAAATTTGACTATCCTATCAATGCGAAGAACCGCGGGATAATCATATATCTTTTTTATTTTTCCGTTTTCATCCTTTTCAACGAAATTTGCAAGCAAATAAAAATAATACTCTGAAAAAAGAATGGACAACGGTTCTACCAGTCTTTTTATGGTTTGATGATCGTATGATTTCCTTTCGTATGATATTTCTGCAAGCTTACGTTCTTTGATAGAAACTCCGATATCCCATATCAGGTCCTTTAGTAAAGATTTTTCGTTAAGCTCAACATAGTGAAACTTTTCATTTGCCACAAGGTCAGAAACAAGCTTTACATTTTTTTGGGGAACACACCCTGCAATCATTTTATCAAGAATAGAACTGATTTCTTTCTTGGTAAAAGCGCGGCTTTCAAGAAGAATCTTACTTGTAGCAAGAATTTCAGAATTTGTCATCATCGAGCCTTCAGAACCGACCATTATGTAGTGCTTTTTAGCTCTGTTGTATTCGATTGTTCGCGTATCTGTTCCTGTCAGTGACCTCTCATCAAGAAACGCTCTGATATCATCAATATCACGCTGAACAGAGCGTTCGTCAACTCCGAAACGCTCTGCTTCTTCAGCCTTGTTTATAGCCTTTCCCTCGCAAAACCGTGTGTATAAATTTAATACTCTTTCGTTTTTTGAATGTTGTTTCATATGTACTCCATTATATTTCTTTTATCAAAAAATAATCATAATTCAAGCACTGCATTATCCATATAATTGCAAAATTCTTCTGTGTTTGAGTACTCAATATTTACACCCATAAACTTTGCCATATTGTATAGTCCAGCATTAATTACTTCGATATTATCGAATTTGAAACCATCGTCAATAAAATCCTTTATATTTTCAAATTCTGTTCTTTGATTTTTTAAGACCTCGATAGTATAAAAATCAAGTTGTTCTGATGCTTCATTGATGTCCTTAATACGCTCATCAAAAATCTCGATTATCCTATCTCTTCGTTTTTCAGCTTTCACACTAAAGATATCAGCTTTGTCCAACACATACATAAAGAGTGCAGATGCAATTCCTGATAGCATAGTTGCTAAAACAACCGACCAAGGTTCACCAATACCAATTTTATTGATTAAAGCTTCAACTCCGATTCCGGCAATAGAAATTACACTCCCGCCAATAAGTTTTATAATAGCATCACCTTTTTCAGCCGGAGACATATCCTTGGAATCTTTGCCAAAAAGAATTCTTGCAGACTGAACAAAAATTTTAATGCCTTCCTTTACAATTTTTAAAATTTGTTTGAAAATTCCTACAAATAAGCTTATAATTCCTTCCACTAAAGATGATACAAAGCCTTTAACAAACTCCCATGCATTATTACCTAAAAAGTCTTTTGAATGAGTTAAAACGTGGTTTTTTATTCTTCCGAATCGAATTTTAATTGCTTCAACTCCAGACTCGGCATGAACACCTTCTTGCAACCCATTTTTGAATATATCGCTAAACTCGTAATATAAAGGTTTTACAATAAACAATATCAGATTCCCAACAGCATAATCACCGGCTTGAGATAAGGCTTCTTTTGAAGCAGTAGTGCGAATTTCCTTGCCTTTATCCTTTTGGTTTTCTTTTGCTTGCGTTAATTCTTCATTTCTTTTTTTGTCAACAATCTCGTTAATGCTTGCAAGCTTGTTTTCATCAGGTGTTACGCCGTGTTTTTTTTCATATGCACGTATTTTTGATTCTTGAAGTGTATCATATTTTTCGTTTATAGATTTTTTATCTACATCGCCCAAAAAATTATGTAAAACCGTTTTGTTGACCTGTTTTTCTATACCTTTCTCTGCTTCTTTATGGAGCCTTAGCATATTCTGTTTTGTTTTTTCGTCTAATGGCGTACCTTTTTTTTCTTGACTTTTTATATATTCCGCATTAGACATTCCGCCTTTTCCTCTGCCATCGTTAATTTCTGCGGCAGTCATTGCAAAATTGTAATCACCATTTGCAATATTTTTAATATCATTATCATCTAAAGCATAATTGCTTTTTAATGTATTATGCAAGTTCTTAAGAGTAACGATGTGGTCTGTTTCAGCAAGATTTCCAAACTTTTCATCTGTTGCATTAGCCGGTCTATTCTTTTTACTATCATAAAGATTTGGATTTTCCGTATATTCATCTTCAACCCTAGAGTGTCCAATTGTTTTACGGTCCTTATATCCATCCATCCTTTGTTTATCCTCATAGAGCTTTCTTCGCTCTTTTGATGTTGGGTTTTGTGTCATATTAGAGTTTACATTGTCATTTTCTCTGGCATTTTTGTATGCAGCATATGTATCCACACTGTTAAAAACGACTCCTTCATCGTACGAAAAGCTCTCACACTCCTGAATAAAACGAGAAGCGGTTAATCCTTTTTTTCGTGCCGATCTTCCAAGTGCTGTTCCTTCAAGAATGCCATCAACTACGGAAAGAAACACCGGTTTTAAAATCTCATCCTCCATATTTTCACCAGACGCGAACTGCTCATAAACCTCATCTATAATTTCCTGAGATGATTTTGCATCATATAGTTCGAGTTCCTGGAGTATTTTTACCGAATCAAGCGGCGATGCTTCTTTAAGTTCTTCTAATTTTACTTTTCTTTCTTCATCCATATCATGTCACCTCTATGCTACCCTATATTCAGTAATTATTTCATCATGATGTTTTTTCATGGTTTTCTCATAGTCAGAAACGTTCTTTTGGTTTTCAATTGAAACTATTTGCATTTCAGTCATTGCTTTTAATATCTTACTTGCAGTAACTATTGCTTCAATCTCCTTCACCTGTACTCTTGAGAGATATCTGACACTCATTTCTTGTCTGATTATTTTGTGAGCGAAAGACATACATCTTACAAACAGAAAATTAACAGAGCTGTCAAGCCTTACAAGCAGATTTTCATATATACTAGTCAATTCGTCAAAATACATATCTATATTTGACAAGGATAAATTAATCGCTTCAAGCCTTTTTGTTTCAATATCCATTTTTGCGATTTCATTATTTATCTTTGCTTCTTCCTCCTGAACCGCGTATAATGTTTCCTTTGCTTTTTTTCTTGTGTAGATTCCCAAGGTCAGGATAGCCAAAGCATTGCTTTTTATTGGATGCTTATTAAAATCAATTTTATAAAGCTGTTCCTTTGCTCTTAATCCATCAAAAGAATAGTTTCCTATCTCAAACTCTTCAAAGTTAAACTCCTCTGAGATGTTAACATCACATAGCTGTTTTAATTTTTCTGCCATCTGCGGGAATAATTCTTTCTTAATTCTCTCTTTATATCCATTTATAGCATTTACATGATTTTCAATATTATGGGAATATGTATCAACATCTGATTCGAACTTTCGTCGTCGGGAATTATACCTTTCGCTTATTCTATTATATAATTCTTCAGCTTCTTCAAATGTTTTTTTCCCTGTAAATGCATTCCATACTTTTTTAACTCCATCTTTGGCTTGATTGTATTTTTCTACAACCCAATTCTTTGCCTGAGTGGCTTTTTCTTTTACCCAACTGCATGCCTTACTCCATAATCCCATTTCATTTGCTCCTTACTTGTTAATATACATATATCCTTCTGCCAATAAATCATTAAAGTCCTGTGTCCACCTTATCATTTTTCTCATTTCTGAATCTCTGAAATCAAAATCAGCGCCCAACTTTAAAAGCCAGTTTTCTTCTACCTTTTCAATTTCTTCATCTGCATCCATCATACCGGCAAGCTCTATTATGATTGCTCTCAACACGGGTGTACGGGAACTTTTCAGTTCTCTGACAATATTCTTATACTCCTTATTCTTGATTTCGTATTTTTCAAGTCCTAATTCAAAACGATATGTTGAAAAAACTTTTCTTTCTTGGTCAACAACCTCACCATCAACATTCATTGCGATAGATGCCAGTTCCAAAAAATTCTTTCCTTCTTTTTCATTAAGTAATCCTAAAAACATAATTATACCTCCATTTTTATTTCGTCTTGTTTCCTTTTTCGTCAAAGTGGCTCAACATTGTTTCTCTCTTTCCATTTTTTATGAAAATTTCTTTTCGTGTTTTGACTTGTCCGTTTTTATAAAATTCTATTTCAGATATCATTTCACCCTGTTGATTGTAGTTGCGACTCTTTACAGCTTTTCCGTCATTACTATACTGAATATCGTAGGTCTTTCTGCCTGAAACCATCATTTCACTAAAAGATAATTTATTTTGTACGTAATGATTTTTTACAATAGCACCACTTTTTGGATCCTTATATTCTTCAATTCTTATCGCATCCGCATTATCTGACTTTTCTTCTTTTGCCTTAATCTTTAACAGAGAATACATATTATTGAGAATGCCGGTTACTTGCGATAAACTTGAAATCTCAAGGTAGATATTGTTTATTTTGCTAAAGCAACTCGTGTAATAATCACCCAGAGTCTTGATGTATTCCTGACTTCTTTTGTCAGATTGTAATTCTTGCTTTTCTATGTATGCTTTTAATTTTGCAATAGCCTCTTCAATTTTATGTTTATTTTGTTCTACTTCCTTGAATATGTTGGAAATGCCGGTTTTATTATTCTTCGACACCTCATTTAACTGATTATTAATTAAATTTATATATCGCTGATTTTTTTCTACACCATCATCAATATTATCAAGTGCAGTGTTAAGTAATTTTGTAGTCTCAAAGTGTAACTCAAGCATTTTTTTCTCTATTTCGCTATTATTATCATCAAAGTCCTTCTTGAATTCGTTAAATCTACAATTGAGTTCTTCAATAAATTTCTGTATAGAGTTTCCAAGCTCGTTAGAAGTTATTTGAATAATACTGTTGGCTTTTTCCTCGAGAGCAATCTCATAGTGTTCTGAATGCAATGTTTGACCCTCTGAAATCTGTTGCAAATCAAGATGGATTTTTTCTAGACTATCATGCGCATTTTTTAGAGCCTGATCTGTTTTTTTATTTAAAGCCAAATTGTTTTCTTCGCTTACGCGCAAGATGTCATCTGCTTTTTCCTTAACCTTCTGCATTGATTTTTTATTATCTTCTATGCTTGACGATATCTTCATTTCTGCATTTTCTATAGCTACAACAATATCAGAGTAAATTTGAATTGATTTTTCTTTGATGATTTTATGATTATCATTAATGTTTTGTTGAATATTACTTGTTTCCTCTTTGATTTTGGAAATCATGTCACTGGCTTTCTCGCAAATTTTATTTCCTAAATCAGCTAAAAGATTGTCCGTCTGAGCTTTGTTCTGCTCTGTAGACATGTCAACTTTTATTTTTATTAATTCTGTAATTTCAGCAATGCCAGTTTTATAATTGTCTAAAACCTTGTCTGTATTTTCGCCTTGAGTGCCCAGTAAGAGATTTGTCTTATCTATCAATAAGCTTGTATTTTCACTTACTGTTCCTTTTATTTCTGTACTGTTCTTTTGAATTGAATCAATAATAGTTTCCTTTTTACATTCATTATCTTCATGAATTGCATTTATGATATTGTCATTTCCGGTCTTAATGTCGCCACTAATTACATTTGCTAATTCTTTAGAGAGTTGCTTATTATCACTGTCTAATTTGTCAATATGATTTTTGAGGGCATCAAGCGTATTATATAGTTTCTCTTTATTAACTCCTATAGATTCAGCAACAATATCATATATAGCATAAAAGAGAAAATATAGATATATACACAATATTAAAATTAAAAATGATGACACCCAAAAACAAACCTTTTTATGCACAAATACACTTAATACACCGAAATTTAATATTTCGAGTGCAACAAATACGATTAAATATACATGCCAAAATTTCAATGTGTCTGATATAAATTTCCTTAATTTCATTCTTTCTTCTTCCTTTGTATAATATTATAGCTAAATTTAAAAAAGTGCGCCGACAAACATTGCCAACGCACGAAAAATGCACAGCTCTGCTTGTTGCTACACAAATAATCACATAATAAGTCCGTATGCGAAAAAGAGCATGCATTTTTACCGAGAATAAAAACGCAGACTTATTATTTCCTTTGTGTAGCATATTTATTATAACATTTGCTTCCAATTTTTTCAACACAATTTGATTAAATTTATTATTGTTCAGCAATTTCCTCTGCTTTATATAGATGTTTGGATAACAGAAATAATGCCAAAAGCAATATTTCTGTTATCGTGTAGCAACAAGCAGAGAAAAAAAGCATCTACTCAGATCAGTAAACTAGTTTTTCGCTTTTTTGAAATTCATAAATTATCCTCCAGTGTTGGTTGTTTTATTCTATTATAAGGAACAATAATGACAAATTCTGTCAATGTAAATATTTTTTGTTAATAGCAGAGGTAAAAAAGGAAGCAGGATAAAATTTTACCCTGCTTCCTTTAACATATTCTCAATAAATATTCCGTATCCTCTTGTCGGATCATTTACTAAAACGTGTGTTACAGCGCCTATGATTTTGCCATTCTGAATAATTGGCGAGCCACTCATTCCCTGAATGATTCCGCCTGTTTTCTCCAGAAGTACCTCGTCAGTAATTTCAATAGCAAGTCCCTTTGTGGCGGAGCCAAATGGCATTGCCCGCAAAATTGATATTTTGTATTCCTTAATGCTTCCGTCAACTGTTGATAAAATGGCAGCATCCCCTGTTTCAACCTGACTCATTACACCGATGGGGAGGCTTGTCCCCTCAGGCTGTAGATTGGGAAACATATTTCCAAATATGCCTGCTTCACAGTTTTTTGTTACAGAGCCGAATATATTTTCCTGAGATGAGAAACTTCCGCAAATCTCCCCGGGAGAGCCGCGTTGCCCTTTTTTAACAGATACCACACGACTTTTTTCGATTGTACCGTTTCCTACTTCAAACATTATGCCTGTGTCAGAGTCGTTTATTCCGTGTCCCAATGCTCCGTAGGTGTTTGTAAATGGGTCAAAATACGTCAGCGTTCCTACTCCTGCGGTGCTGTCACGCACCCAGATGCCCAGCTTGATTTCCCCTGTGGTATCATCGCGCGCAGGCTCGACAGGGATTTTCAGCACAGTGCTGCCCCTGCGCAGAGTAAGTGTAGTGTTATCTGTAATAAGTGCAGATACATTGTCCCCTGTCTTAGGAAGCTTGCCGTTAATTTCCAGTATTATATCCCCAGGAAGCACCCCTGCATTTTGTGCAGGGGATATTTGCGCGCCGCCACATGTTATCGGTGCGAGGTTTGTTACAATGAGGCCTTTGTTATAAATCCTTAATCCAATAAGTGCCCCCGAGGCATATATGTTTTTTTGCTCGGAGACATTTATCCTGATACGGCGAAAGGGAATCGTGTCGGCAATTTTAAGTGTGGCATCATAATATCCCAGTTTTGCGGGAGTAACAGTTTTTTCATTTTTAGATGTACATAAATCCTCGGGAATATTGCTGATTGTTACTCCCGCGCCCAGATTGCTTTTATGACGCTGATTCTGGTACATGGTTATTTCAGATGGAAAAGAGCATAATATATCTGCGTATAAAAGCATCCCCGAAAGGGTCAGTGCGAAAAGACAACAAAGAAATTTTTTAAAAATTTTCATAAATATTATTCCTCCGATGAAAGCTATCCTCTGTTTATGTTGTCTTGAAGCACAGATTATTATGATAGGAAATTACTTCTTAAATTCGTCCAGACTTTTGAAAGTATAGCCGGACTTTTGTGCATAGTTAATTACATTTTCCAGCGCATCGGCGTTGCCTTTTGATACGGCGTGAAGAAGCAGCACACAGCCGGGGTGTAAATCCTTGGTAATTTTTTCAAAAGCCGTTTTGGAGTCTACATTGTCGTTCCAATCCACATATGCCTGTGACCAGAAAACGTTTGTATATCCGTAGTCGCGCGTAATCGTAAGCGTGCGCTCGCTGTATTCTCCCTTTGGCGGACGCAGGTATTTGCATTTTCCACCGCCTGCACCGAAAATAAGTCTGTCAAGCTCTGTTAATTCCTTTATTAAAGCTTCTGTGGATTTTATGTCGGGCAGGGAGGGGTGGTTAACCGTATGATTTCCTACAATGTGTCCCTCCTTCACCATTCTTTTTATCAGGTCGGGATTGCTTTTTACATATGGACCTGTTACAAAAAATGCCGCAGGTACATTCTTTTTTCGCAAAGTGTCGAGGATAATGCTGGTGTAGCCGTTTTCATAGCCCTCGTCAAAAGTCAGGTAAATATTCTTTTCCTCGCCGCTTTCTTTATATATGCAGTCATTTTCTGCCATTTGCCTGATTTGGTTTTCAGTAAATTCGGGTCCGTTTTCAGTCCTGCGAAATCCCCACCCCTGTGTTTTGTTGGACAGTGTATTGTAAAAATCGTCGTTTTTTAAATGACGGCTCTCTGTAGGGACAGCAGAGTTTTTACAGCCGCAAAGGCTGATGCATATGCACAGAAATAAAAGAAACCTTTTCATGAATTCACCTCAATAAAAATAACACTGTGGAGAAACCACAGTGTTATTTTATTCGTCATAGCTACTATATATTACGCTTTCTTCTTATCAGCACTTTTCCACCATGCCCAGAAAGGACCTGCAATGAAGAGTGAGGAGTAAGTACCTGCGATGATACCTACGATGATTGGAAGTGCAAATTCACGGATTGAATCAACACCCATTACATAGAGAACACCGATTGTAAGAAGTGTTGTAACAGAGGAGTTAATCGCTCTGTAGTAGGAACTCTTTATAGCATTGTCAGCAACTTCGTCGGGAGTAGCCTTTCTCATTAAACGGTTATTTTCACGAACGCGGTCAAATACAATAATTGTAGCATTGATTGAGTAACCGACAATTGTGAGGATCGCTGCAATAAAGCTCGTACTTACTGTAAACTGGAACAGTGAGTAGAAACCGAGCATGATTATTACGTCATGAGCGAGGGCGAGAACAGCGCTCGTACCTGACTGGAAGTCAAAACGGAAAGTGATGTATAAAAGCATCAGAATGATAGCAAGTGCAATCGCCT
>SVJI01000162.1 GCA_015069065.1 Oscillospiraceae bacterium
CACCGATATAGCCTGCGCCGTAGGCTGTCAGCGAGGATACGACAGAGGTTTCCATGTCCAGAACACCGCCCTTGGCACGTTCCTCCTTCTGCAGTCCCTGCAGAATTCCCCATAACTTATCAGTAGCCTCTGTAGCACCTGAAAGAAATGATGAATCACCGTCATACGGAGTATAATTCTTCTGAATGAAATCTCTGGTGTTTATTTCCTCTTTCCAGATTCTTCCCTCAAAACCGTCCCATGCGCTAAAATTTAACATAACATCATCCCTTTCTGCCCGAGAAAAATAACTGTTTTGCACGCTTTTTTCGGGCATATAAAGCGGCAAACGTCTTTGGCATCTGTATATAAAATGCTTTGTAAGTGTAAAATTTGTCCATATTTTAAAAAATATGATGGCAAATAGTATAATAACATAATATAGTGTAGTTGTCAAGGTGTAAGACCCAATATTTAGTATATAATCTTGAACAAAAATCAGGAGAAACAGTGGTCAGTTTTGGTGAATACGACAACTTTTTATGTTTTTGAAATAATTATAATAATTTGGTGGACTTTTTCGTAATTATATGTTAAAATAGACTAAATTCTTTTTTTTGTAAGAAAGGGATGCTTGACGTGAACAAGTATAAAGATTTTGATAATTATTTAAAGGAATACCCCGATGAAAACGGCTGCTTCGGTAAGTACGGCGGTTCTTTTCAGGACAAAGAGCTTATAGAGGCTTTCAGGGAGGCGGATGATGCTTATGAAGCAATCTGTCATTCTGCACAGTTTATAAATGAGCTTCGCAGGATAAGAAAGGAATTTCAGGGCAGACCTACCCCCGTATATCATTGCGAGAGGCTTTCCAAATTATTCAGTAATTGCCAGATATATCTTAAGCGCGAGGATTTGAATCATACAGGTGCGCATAAGCTTAATCACTGTATGGGTGAGGGCTTACTGGCAAAATACATGGGAAAAAAGAAAATCATTGCTGAAACAGGTGCAGGTCAGCATGGTGTGGCAATTGCTACCGCAGCGGCATATTTCGGCATGGAATGTGACGTATATATGGGCGAGGTTGACATTGCAAAGCAGCACCCCAACGTTATCAGGATGAAGATGCTCGGTGCAAATGTTATCCCTGTAACGCGGGGGCTTAAAACCCTTAAAGAAGCCTGTGACGCAGCATTTGAAGCATATCTTAAAGAGTATAAGGATGCAATTTATTGCATAGGTACGGCGGCAGGTCCGCATCCATTCCCCAAAATGGTGCGCGATTTTCAGTCAGTAATCGGTATTGAGGCGAGGGAACAGTTCCTTGAAATGACAGGTATCATGCCTGATGCAGTTACCGCTTGTGTAGGCGGCGGTTCAAACTCCCTTGGTATGTTTACTCCGTTCCTCGCAGACGGCGTTGAAATCTACGGTGTTGAGCCTCTGGGAAGAGGCAGCGGTGTCGGTGACCACGCGGCTACAATGGCATACGGCACAGAGGGCATTATTCATGGATATAAGAGCTATGTTCTTCAGGATGAAAAGGGAGAACCGCTCCCTGTTTATTCTATCGCCAGCGGACTTGATTATCCCGGTGTTGGTCCTGAACACGCTCTACTGCGCGATATGGGACGTGTCCACTATGAAACAGTTTCTGACGAGGAGGCAATGGAGGCATTTTTCCTGCTTTCAAGGTATGAGGGTATCATCCCTGCGATAGAAAGTGCCCATGCAGTTGCATTTGCCCTGCGTTATGCAAAGGAGCATAAGTCAGGCTCAATTCTGGCGTGCCTTTCAGGCAGAGGGGATAAGGATATTGACTACGTTTACGAAAACTACGGCTGCGGAGAAAAGTTCAAGCTGGATTACGATGTAACATAATCATTAAAGCATAAAACCACGTCGGTGAGACGTGGTTTTATGCTTTAATGATTATGTTTGGCGACTATTGGGACTAAGTCATGCAATTAAAAAAGGCGCACCAACAAAGTTGATGCACCGAAAAATGCACAACTCCTTTTTGTTGCGACACAAAACTCACAGAAACTAAACTGTATGTGAAACAGAGCATGCATTTTTACCGAAAGGTAAAAAAATACACACAGAGTAGTTTCTAGTATTAAGTTTTGCATCGCAAGGTTATTTTAGCATATATACTAAAATTTGTCAACTGCAAAATTGCTTTCCTTTACAAACAAGCAAAAATATGTTACAATAATTAAAACTAGTTTACAGAGGGAGTGTTTAAAATGCCGTATATTGCAATTAAGGCGTATCCAAAGGACGAGGAAATCAAGAAAAAAGTAGTTGATGAGATAAACGAAATATTTGTAAAATACTGGGGCTGTCCAAAGGAGGCAATTTCTATCTCAATGGAGGAATTTGCACCCGAGGAATGGGAGTCGAGTGTTGTAAAACTCCAGATTGAACCCAATCTTGATAAAATGATGATTCTCTCAGGAGAGAAGAAGTATTGATTCCGTTCGTGAATCCTGCCGTGAAAAACGCGGACTAACATATTTAAGTCGCCCCTTTAATATAATTTGGTGTAGGTTAGCCTACACCAAATTATATTAAAGGGGTGCTTTTTATATATGAAAAAAACGGTTTCAAGGTGGCAGCTTGCAGGCTTTATCTTCACAGGGATTGCAGGGGTTATACTCCACTTTCTTTTTGATTGGACAGGGGGGAGTGTGCTTGTTGCTCCGTTTTCTGCAGTAAATGAATCTATTTTTGAACATATGAAGCTGTTATTTTTTCCTATGCTTCTGTTTGCTTTTGTGGAAAGG
>SVJI01000163.1 GCA_015069065.1 Oscillospiraceae bacterium
GTTACAACGGAGCGAAGGCAAGGATGCCGTAAAGCAAACACACAAAGTGCGTCAGGATGACGCACAGCAAGGTGTTTGCATAAGGTATTAGGAAGGATGGGGGGAAGAGTAGTTTGGGATTTAGGGTGGGGAAATAAGAAAAATACCGCATTTTCCTTTTTTGTTAAAACCAATAGTTATTTTCCATGTTGTTTCATTAAAAACTCTTTTATCTCTTTAGGTGTTGCGGCAAAACCATTGGGATGATATTCATCAAGTGTAAATATCTCGTCATCTCTATTTATAAAACTGTCAGTGACTGTTTCACCATCCCAACTGACACAAATATCTATCGAATAACCAAGCCTTCCGATAAGAGAAAATGCCAGATATTTTTTACCTTTATGTTCGACATACAATTTGTCGTGGGCGGGATCAAAGTTAAACTGAAATTTGATAGTTTTAAGATTATCACCATACAATGCAATCAATTGTTTTTCTGTTTGGAGAGAAACGGCATCAACAAAATTCTGTCCGTAATTGCCCATACAGTATTTTTTTATAACTCTACAAATGACAGGCAATATGTGTCCTCTTCTGGACCAGAACAGATCTTTATTTAAGAGCATTTCTTTCCATGATGGCTCTATATCCTTATCATCACACAGAGAGATTGTTATATCGTTATAGTATAGGCAGTACGGAATATAATCAACATATACATTGCACTCCGTCCATAAGGGGTATTCACGTGGTTTGTCATTCTGAGATAAGTCCACATCCCAACTTATCCACCTTGTTTCCCATTTGTTGTTTTTGTACACAACGGTCAGAGGGTAATAATATGCATTCCCTTTATTAAAAAGATAGTTTCCGTCCTTATCGCAAAATGCAGAATAAAACTGTAAGAGACTTATTTTATCCTCATCATCCTTAAACAGAACAGGCAGCTGACTTTCCATTGCTTTTCTCCACCCGTCGCCCTTGATAATTTCAATAACGGTACTGTGATATTCAATTTTCATTATTCTTCTCCTTTGTTCGATTATCATTTATTTAAAGCAACGCAACAATTGGCCGCAAAATAAGTGAGAGGCACTGTTATTGACGAACCGCCCGAAGTCGGAGCAAGTACAACCGCAACCGCTCCGCCAATTAAAACTAATCCTATAACAGAAACCGTTGTAACTACACTGCCCGAATGAACAAAATTATAAGACATTTGATACTCATAATCTTTCGCCGTAACCTTAATTACCTCCGTTTCAACTTTATATTTAGGTTCTTTATCAATTTCATTTTTTTCGTATAAAATTAGAGCTCGATTATTTCCGTTTTTGGATGGCGTGTACACATCAATGTAACATCCATCTGCTGACAAAAACGAAAATTCCTCAATATAATATCCAGGTAGCAGAGGTTTAGTAAAATTCTGAGGTATGGAGGCAGAATTTCCAGCATCTAAATAACGCTGTATTTGTTTTGTTCCAATTTCTGGTCCAGAGTAGTATATTGAATTATCGTGTTTGACTTCCCACACAAACGTTCCTTTTCCTGGCCCCATATCTTTTAGCACATCTGCATATCCATCATATTTTATGCCCTTTTCTTTATCTTTATAATGTACTCCCCCCTGAGAAATTTTATTACTTTTTCTATCAGCAGTTCCTCCTACTTTATCTGCTATCCTCTGTGCAACCTCATCATGTGTGATTCTATACTCGTTGAGTTCGTTCATATTTTTGTAGGAGCGAGTACCTTTGTTAGCAGCCTGAAACAGGCAGTTAAAAGACAATGCATCAAACACTTTGCCGCTGGATGTTTCTGAAAGCAAGTAAGAAAAGCTTGATGCAGCATCATAGGTTTCGGCATCAAAAGTTCCGTAATTGTGGCTATCTAACGGCTCATAATATCCAAGCACTTCAAGAGCCCTTTGAACAACAATAACATCTAAACCTTGAGAGCCTAATTTTAATGTGTTTTTAAAAGATGTTGGAATAGCAGAATTCTTGTTTCCGCCCAAAATCGCATAAGCATAATTTGAAGTTGGATTGTTGCCAACAACTATATAATCTGCTCTTGCTAACTGCAGTTCATTATAAAGTTGTTCATAAATTTTTTGCTTTTGTGAATATGTTATCTGTTTATTTAAATACGCAACTTCGTTCGTGTCAATAAGAGTTTTAAGTGTAACTATCTTATTTCTTGTCGGTGTATCATTTATTAGCGTGTCAGGATAAGCAAGAACTTGTTTAACTGTTAAATTGCAGGATGAAGATTTTTTACCATCTGATGTTTTAACCGTTATAACAGCTGTACCTGCTCTTTTCGCCGTAACCTTTCCGCTGCTGCTTACCGTAGCAACATTTTTGTTGCTCGAAGTCCATGTAAACTCCTGATTTGTTGCAGTGCTTGGGTAAACTATAGGGTGAAATGTATATGTCTCTTTTTCTTCAAGAGTCAGACTGGAAATAGAAAACCTGACATTTGTCACGGGAGTATAACTATTATATCTGATAAAAAAATACGGCTTATAGTTTTCATTACCCTCCATAGAGCTGAAGGTTTTCATATATCGTGCATAGCTTGAACTATTTTCAAATGTTGAAGACGCAGTTCTGAAAATTACGCCTTTATTACGATATTCGCTGTTTGTTACCCAATTCTTGACTATGCTTTTTACGTTCCAGCTATACCAGTGCTGTACATCCGTGCGCTGAACGACCTGCGAGGTGCAGGGCTTGTTACAACGGAGCGAAGGCAAGGATGCCGTAAAGCAAACACACA
>SVJI01000164.1 GCA_015069065.1 Oscillospiraceae bacterium
TTGAGGGGGCGTTGGTGAAGTACGTCATGTCTGTCGCCAGCTTAAGAAGCGGTGCATAAGTGTCATCCGTGCTGAAATAATATGCTGCCGCACGCATTGCGTCTGACAGGGGGACTCCCTGCGTGATAAAAGAACGTATTTTTGAACACAGAATATCAAATACAGCTTTTTTAGTAGTGATTATACTAATGTCATTAGAGAGTGATATTAAATCATCCGAAAAAGAAATGTCTGGGAAGAGCGATTGTACACGCTCCACAATTTCTGAGGGCATAAGTGCATTTGACGAATTGTCTGCTGATGCGTAGCTGATGTAAAGGCTCTGTGATGCACAGGTAATGGCATCATAGGTCAAAAGCTGTTCGCTCTGCGCCTTTTGCAGAAGATTAGGCGGCATTTCAATACCCATGTCACCAAGTGCTATCTTATCATCATCTGTAAACAGTCCGCTCTCTGTAGGGTAAGCAGGGAATATACCACTGTTAGCTCCGACCAGAAAAACAACCTTTGCTCCGTGTCCCTTAATTCTGTCAATACTTCCTACAGTGACACAGTCTGCGGAGCTTGGAATTGTACCGATTTCTACAGATTGGAAACCTGCCATAACTGTCGTGTAAAACTCTCGCAGGGTAAGCTTTTTGTCACCTAAAACAACGCAGATATCGTTAAAAATATCTACGAGGATATTATAAACCTGCATGGTTTGCAGGGCATGAAGATTTTCTCCGCTTTCTTCAAGCCTTAGTGCGAGCCTCCGTACCTTTTTTTCAAATTCTATTTCTGTGAAAAACTCAAACAGACAGGCGGTAAGCTCATTTACTTTGAGGTTTCCCCTCAGCTTTGTGGTCAGGGTACTGAGAGGGGTATATATTTTCTCTCTCAGTAAATTGATTTCATCAAGCTTTTTATCGGAAAGACCGTCCTTTTCCATCTTATTCTCTGCCGAATAAGCGCCAGTTACCTTTGTAAAAGGCTTTCTCCATGAAAACGGACGCACTCCTGCGGCGAGACAATAGTTTTCAAGTATATCTGTTTCCTCTTTGGTAAGGGGAGAGAACGGACTTTTGGCATACGAAAATACGCTTTCATACGAAAAACCACCCAGCGCGATATCAAGTATGCTGGTAATAAACATTGTGACACTGTGCCCTGAAAGGGGTGTTTTCTTATCGACAAAGGCAGGGATATCGTAAAACGGGAATACCCTTTCAATAATTCCCTTATATAAATTGGCATCTCTCGTTACGATTGAAATATCTCGGTATCTAAGTCCCTTGTCACGGACAAGTCGCACTATTTCTCTGGCGGCGTTATGTATCTCTGAAAACTTGTTTTTTCCGCAAAAGATGCTGATACTGCCATCGTTTCCGCAAAACTTTGAAACACAGTCTTCAAAATAGAAGCTTTCCAGATGACGGAGCATGGGACTTACGTTATACATCGTATTTTCAAGCTGTTCTTCAGGCTCGATAGCGATATTACATTCGTGGGCAATCGACATAAGTGCCCGATGGGTACGGTTAACAGTTTCAAACTGTGCAGAGCCGTCAGTACATAAAGAAACGCATACTCGCTGCGCGTGCTGCATCATGACTTTTATACATTCGTATTCGCTCGGGTCGAAATCAGTAAATTGGTCTATATAAATATGCTTGTTTTCAAGAAAATCACAATCTTCGTCTGACAAAATATCTGCAAGTACAGAAAGAATGTCGTTATGGTCAGATATACCTGCGCAGTCTAATTCGTTAAGGTACTCCTCATAAACTGTCAGGGAGTCTGAAAGCTTCTTCCTGAGGAGCGCATCCTGTGTTTTTTCTATTGCAGATTTAAGCATGGCAGGAGTTATTCTGTATCGTTTAAATGTAGTTATTATGGATGAAGCTGTCTGTGCAAGCTCGCTCTTTTTCACAAGACCGTCAAACAGGCGAAGCTTTTCGGGTTTTATGGAATTCGAACAGTAGCTCACCAGCATCTCAAAAGATGCACTGTCGGCAACAAATTCAGGAGCGCCGTATTTTGCAAACACTGAATCGGCAAGGCGCATGAAGCTTAAAACCTGCGGGTTGCCTAATCCCACATATCCAAATGTATCAAGGAGCATTTTTTCTGCAGAAAAGGAAAACTGCTCCGGAACGATATATATACTGTTTTCATTTTCGGGCATATCCTTTAGCATGTATGTGCTTTTGCCGCAACCGGCACGACCGCAAATGATTTTGAGTGACATTTTTTACGCTCCTTAACATATAAACTACATTTTAATTATACAATAAAGTAGGAGAAGTTTCAATAATTAGTCTGAAATATTGTGTATATTATTAAAATTTGATTACATATATTGTGTTTTTGTACGGTATATAGTATAATCTACAAACGAGGTGTTAGAAATGGATTCTGTTAAAATAGAACGTATAAATGAACTTGCACGAAAAAAGAAAACTCAGGGACTTACCGAGGCAGAGACACTGGAACAGGCAGAGCTTCGGCGTGAGTATCTTCAAAGCATCAGGGAAAATTTCAGGCAGACACTGGAAAGTATAGAATACAAGGATTGACGGTCTCCTATGTAGGTAAAAAATTCAGAAAAACGACTTTTTTTACTTGACAAGTGTATTCTATTTGAATATAATAGAGGGGTAGCAAATACAGGGGTATAGTTCAGCTGGTAGAATATCGGTCTCCAAAGCCGTGTCCCTATGTTGCAAATACTGCATAATAAAAACTTAATATGGCGCTCTTT
>SVJI01000019.1 GCA_015069065.1 Oscillospiraceae bacterium
CGATAAGCTTAAGGGTGGACAAGCTATCGGTAAAGTAGGGACAAGCGCTCCGGTGGAAAAGGAAGAGGAACCGCACCTGCATTTTGAACTGTGGGCAGACGGTGTACCTATCAATCCCGAATCTTACGTTTACTGAACAGGAGAGTGTAAAAAGAAGGCTGTAAAAAACTTGGTTTTTTACAGCCTTGTTGTTGGGGATAGGAAAAAAGATAAGGGAGTCTTTTACATATTTTTGCGTTTTTGCGTTCTGAACTTTTTTTACATTCCCATTACGGTAGTATGCGGACAGGTGTACCAACCACTGTAATATCAAACAGTGCTTCAATATCCTCATTATACATACGGATACATCCGTTTGATGCCGCCGTGCCGATGGATGCAGGATTGTTTGTGCCGTGTATTCCGTATCCCCTTGCAGACAGACCGAGCCACCTCGTACCGTAAGGTCCACCGGGGTCGATTTCCTTGTTGACAACCTCAAAAACTCCCACGGGAGTCGGGGTTTCAGGCTTCCCTGTTGCTACGATGTATTCTCGGTATATACTGCCGTTTCGGTAAACGGTCAGGCGCTTTGCCGATATATTCACGATAATTTCTATTGGAGATGGCGCTGCAGGTATGCATATAATCTGACCTATGACAAGATTACTCGGAGTAAGGTCGGGGTTCAGTCTGCGAATGTCAGCCACGCTTACTCCAAAGGATGCTGCAATGGCGCGCAGTGTATCTCCGCGGCGTATTACGTAGAAATTTCGTGTGGGACATTCGGGCGGCTCCTGAAAGCTCTGTGCAATGCATATCCGCTGCCCAACCTGAAGATTGTAGGGGTCAACATCGGGATTTGCAGAAAGGAGTGCCTCTACCGTTGTACCAAACCGCATCGCAATAGAAAGAATGGTGTCTCCCTGATTTATGTTGTAGGGCAGTGTCCCCAAAGGACAGGTCACAGGCTGCTCTGTGGCAGATATGACACATATACGTCTGCCTATGGGGAGATTGTCTGCCTCAAGGGCAGAGTTAAGGCGGAGTATGTTTTCAGGCGTGGTGTTAAACTGTGCCGCTATTGTAAAGAGGGTGTCGCCCTCCTGAATCACATAAAATTCACCGCAAGCCATCAGTCAACATACACCTCCGCTCCCACAGGGATAAGGTTAAACACCCTATCCATATCATTGTCAGACAGAATAATATCTTTGTCCGAAATTCTGGCACTGCGGCTTGAAATTCCTATATTCGGCACAAGTGTATTAAGGCGTTTTTTTCCGCCAAAGGATGTGTCAAGCTGCTTTTGAACTATTGCCGAGGAAAAGTCACGGTTGCTGTTTGAACAGTCAAAGACCGCTTCGTTTCCGTCAGCGTAGGACAACCTAAGACTGTCACCACTGATTTTTATACATACTTTGGGCGGGGCGAGCGGAATACACAGAATCATACCGTCGTAAAGCTCGTCAGGCTCTATACCGATGTTTGAATATACAATCTGGGCACTACTGACACCGAAATATTCCGCAATGGACTCAATCGTGTCTCCTGTATGGACAACGTAATAGTTGGTAGTTCTGCATGCGGGGAAGTATTGCAACGGCTGCGGTATGCACAGTACATCACCCGCGTTTATCCTGTTTATGTCCTCGATGGAGTTAAGCTGTGCCAGACGGCTGACACTGGTTTCAAAGTTTTTTGCAATACCGTATAGCGTGTCACCCTGTCTTACAGTGTAGGGAAAGCTGCCCGCAGGGCAATCCCATTTAAAATTACAACTCATATAAAAACATCACCTCATGACTATCTTATTCATGAGGTGATGTTTTAGTGATGTTTTTAATAAAACGTTGCGAGCTCCTGTTGGGGAGGCGAGGTCACGGCAATTTCATCGATGTGAATTACAGGACCTTTGCCACGGTAAAATTTACAGTATTCAACCTTAATGGTGCCTGTTACCATAAGCCAGTCACGGCTCTGTATGCTATGCTTGTTTTTGCATATGCACACAATAGGGCTGTACTCAACATCGTCAATACAACATGTCATAACGTGTCTGCCTGCGACAAAGGTGTTATCAGGCATACGGTTGTCATATGCGGCAATTCCGCGGAATTTAACCTTTTTGCCGTTATACTTTTCTGTTTCCTCCAACAAATCTCTGTACCACAGTGCATAATCTGTATCTTCTATTTTAATAATAGGTGCGTCGATGTCAAAGGGAAGAGGGTCCTCAATATCGTCATATTCCACATGACCGTCTGTGTATTCATAGGCTATGTCGCAGCGGCGGCTTACACCGCGCACGATTTTATGCAGCTCTTCCTTGTCAATTGAATCTGTCATACGATTAAATACCACAAGCTCGCTTACACGTAGCTTGTCCACCGTTTGATTACGCATATTGGCGTTGTAGTTTATAAACGTGGACGCATCGGCAAACATCATGCACTGCACAACGGTAAATCCCTTTGGCAGATTGGATAGCAAATCGTCTGTGTTCCACATGCCGTTATATTCGATGATGACACGCTCTGCACTGCATTCCTTCTGAAATGCAGAGAGATTTTTTGCGGTAAGTTCACTTATATCCTCAATGACCTTTAGCGTTACATTGCTGCCTGTAAAGAGTGTGGGCTCGTATTCCTCAACACCCTCCTCGCATATTATAAGCAGTGTTTTTTCACCGCTGTTAAAGCGTGCATCGCACAGTGTGTCCTGTATAAACTTTGTTTTCCCTGATTCCAGAAAACCCAGGAATAAATATATGGGAATTTCTTTCATAATTATCACTCCTTAAGCATTAAAAAGTGTTCTAATGTTCTCTTCGTTAATGCCGGCACCTATTACACAAATTCTGCCGATGGTGGTGCCGCCGCCTGTGCGCACGTCACCCTCTCCGGGAACGTAGTCGAAATGTATCCAACCGTCTGCACCCTTGACGATACCCTTTGCCCTGAGAATTGTTCCGTAGGTATCACTGTCAGAAAGCTTGTCCAGAATATTTGTAATTTCCTCTGCTGTGTAGGAACGTACAGTTTCAATGCCCCAGCTTGTAAAAACATCGTCAGCATGGTGATGATGATGTCCATGATGATGCTCGTGCTCGTGGCATCCGCAATGCTCGTGGTGATGCTCGTGTTCGTGACAGTCGCAGTGTTCATGATGATGCTCATGTTCATGTTCATGGCAGTCACAGTGTTCGTGGTGATGTTCATGTTCGTGGCATCCGCAATGCTCATGGTAATGATGGTGGTGATGTCCACACTCCGGACAGATTTCTTCGTCAGCCAGTTTCTTAAGCTGATTTTCCAGAGAATCTCTCTTTTCCATAGCGGAAAGAATTGCCTTTCCGTCAAGCTCGTCCCATGCGGTTGTAATTATCTGCGCATCCTTATTATGCTCGCGCAGAAGCTTTACGCACTCTGAGAGCTTTTCTTCAGAAAGGGAATCTGTATGACTAAGAATTATGCATGAGGCATTTTCAATCTGGTCATTGTAAAACTCACCGAAGTTTTTCATGTACATTTTACATTTTTTTGCATCGGCAACTGCGCAGTAGGTGTTAAGAACTGTGTCCTCATCTGTTACTCCCTGTACCGCGCGGATAACGTCACTCAGCTTTCCCACGCCTGACGGCTCAATCAGAATTCTGTCGGGGGAGAACTCTGCCATCACTTTTTTCAGCGCGTCTGCGAAGTCACCAACCAGACTGCAGCAGATACATCCCGAATTCATTTCATTTACTTCGATTCCTGCCTCCTGCATGAAACCGCCGTCGATACCTATTTCACCGAATTCGTTTTCGATAAGAACCAGCTTTTCGCCGCTATACGCTTCCTTAACAAGCTTTTTTATGAGAGTTGTTTTCCCCGCACCGAGGAAACCTGAGAAAATATCAATCTTTGTCAACGTGAACACTCCTTTAATTGCTTTGTCTAAAAAATAATTATAAAGCTTTTTTTTATTTTAGTCAATAATTTAGATTGTTTCTTGACAAAATAATACAGTAATAGTAAAATAAATATAGGAATATGAGAATGATTTTCAAATTGGAGGGATTCGTATGAGAAAATTTATAGCACTTATTATGGCGGTGGCACTTGCAGTTTCATTTTCAGCGTGCGGAAAAAACACCCCCACCGCTGATAAGAATAAGATACAGATTGTTGCCACGATTTTCCCCCTTTACGATTTTGCCCGCCAGATTGCAGGGGACAGGGCGGAGGTTACGCTGCTTCTTCCTACCGGGGCGGAGGTACATTCCTACGAGCCTACTCCTCAGGATATAATTAAAATTAAGGAAAGCGACCTGTTCATACATCTGGGTATGGATGCTGACCCATGGACAGACGCAGTTATAAATGATGCCGATTCAAATAACCTTAATGTTGTTTCAGCCATAAGGTGCGTTGATCCGATGATGGAGCAAAAGGCTCATAACGGAAGTCTTGTGGGGATTGACCCGCATGTATGGACATCTCCTGAAAATGCGGAAGAAATCGCAGAGGCAATAAAGGACGCACTTTGCCGTATAGACAGTGCAAACCGCGGCTATTATGACAGGAACGAGGAGCGGTATTCTGACAAGCTTTCCGCACTTGATGAAAGATTTGAAAGACTGACCGAGGGAAAGCGTCCGTTTATCGTTTTTGCTGACAGTTTTCCGTTCCGCTATCTCGCCGAGGAATATGACATACGCTATTTTTCTGCATTCCCCGGATGCTCGTCAGAGAGTGAACCGAGCGCAGCTACAGTGTCAGAGCTTATAGAAACGGTGAAACAGAGAAAAATCCCCGTGGTGTTCTACACTGAAACGTCTAATCAACAGCTTGCCGATACAGTTTGCGAGGAAACAGGAGCTGGTAAGCAGCTTTTTCATTCCTGCCATACTGTGACGGAAGAGGAGCTTCGCAGCGGAGTAACCTATCTTGATTTGATGGAAAGGAATTTGGAGGCTCTTAAAAAAGCAATTTGACATTTGTATATGTAATGTGGTAAACTAGAGGTGTTTAAAAAGTCATGACTTTTTAAACACCTCTAGTTTTAGGGGATAGGATAAAATGTTCAGAACGGACAAACTGAGCCAAGCGAAGCTTGGGTTACCCGAAGGCGTACGTGGGTACGTCGAGAGGCGAAGTTTGTTCGTAGCAAAAAGGCTTAAAAAGAGAGAAAAATCGAATAAATGAGATTTTTCAACCAAAATAGAAATTTCTTCGTTTCTTGCGCATACTGTGTTTAGATTTATTACCGCCTTTTTGCGCTCTGGACTTTTTAAACATCCCACAGTTTTATCTTTTTTGGAGTTAGTTATGCGATTACAGAAATTCATTGCCGAGTGCGGCATCGCATCCAGACGGAGTGCGGAAAAAATAATAGAAAGCGGACGTGTATATGTAAACGGACAGCTTGTGGACTACATGGGCTTTGTCGTTGACGAAGAAAACGACGTAGTAGAGCTTGACGGCAGGGTTATTAAACCGCAGGTGAAGAAGCATTATATCATGCTTAATAAGCCGAAGAATTACGTAACCACAGTGTCCGATGATTTGGGAAGACCGACGGTAATGAATCTTGTTACCGATATAAACGCCAGAATATACCCTGTGGGCAGGTTGGATTTTGATACTACGGGGCTTCTTATTATGACAAATGACGGTGATTTTGCAAATATACTGACACATCCGAGGCACGTTGTCAATAAGTCGTATATTGCCCGAATTGATAAGCCACTGGACGAAAGTCAACTGGAAAGACTTCGCAGCGGAGTGGAGCTTGACGGTGTTATGACCGCCCCTGCCAAGGCGGAGAATATTAAAAGACCGCAAAAAGGCTTTGAGGTGAAGATAACCATACATGAGGGCAGAAACCGTCAGGTGCGCAGAATGTTGGAGAGTGTCGGTGTTAATGTCATGAGCCTTAAACGAATCAGCATTGGCTCGCTGACACTGGGAAATCTCCCTGAGGGAAAGTGGAGAAGGCTTTCTGACGCGGAAATAGATAAATTAAGGGGTAAAGGCAAATGATACGTGTTACAATAATTGATGATGAAAGAATAATTAAATCCATCTCCAAGATAGAGGGCAGTGACGTGCTGATGGCATGGGCACAGGAAAACGAGCATACTCCCGGACACAGCATCTTTTCAGGCGGCGGAGAGATATTTGACATAGTGGATAATGACAATGTTTTCGAGCTTCTTGTCCGTGCGACGCTCAACTATCTGGATTTGAAAAAGATAAAATTGGCGTACTGTAAAAACGAGGCGCTCTTTGACGAGCTTGTAAGATTGGGCTTTACGAAAAAGGACGGCATATGTGAGGTTGATGTATCAACCTTTTTCAAACCGTGCTGCAGCCATAAGTGATGTAAAATAAAGTGAGGGTGTTTAAAAAGTCTGGACTTTTTAAACACCCTCGTTGTTTGTTAGGGGATAGGAGAAAATGTTCAGAACGGACAAACTGAGCCAAGCGAAGCTTGGGTTACCCGAGGGCGTACGTGGGTACGTCGAGAGGCGAAGTTTGTTCGTAGCAAAAAGGCTTAAAAATAAAGAAAAATCGAATAAATGAGATTTTCAACCGAAATAGAAATTTCTTTGACTCTCGCATATACTGTGTTTAGCTTTATTACCGCCTTTTTGCGTTCTGGACTTTTTAAACATCCCCATATTTTTTCTATTTCCTATTGACAGGTTATGATTCATATGCTATACTAACTGTGCTAGGACAGATAATACAGTTAAAAGGGGTGAAGAAATGATAAATATAGATTACAGGGATGCGCGCAGTCTGCATCAGCAGATTGAGGATGGCTTCCGCGAGCTTATTGTCAGCGGCATTATGCAGCGTGACGAGCAGCTACCATCTGTCAGGGAACTTTCCATAAGCCTGACTGTAAATCCCAATACAGTGCAAAAGGCGTATAAGCAGCTGGAGCTTGACGGATTTATTTACAGTGTCAAGGGTAAGGGAAATTTTGTCGCCGCAGCTAAGGATGTCCGCACCGCACGGGGAACAAGCGACCTTTACGATGCGCTGACTCAGACTGTCAGGGAGTTGATGTTTCTGGGAGAGAAGAAAGAGAACATCGAAAATCTTGTAAGCAATATTTATTTGGAAATGGAGGAAGACTAATGATACAAGTGTCAAACGTTACTAAGTATTTTGACGATTTTAAAGTGCTTGACGATTTCTCGCTGAATGTACGAAAAGGCACTATATATGGACTTATCGGACCTAACGGAGCAGGTAAGACGACTATAATAAATCACATAAACGGTGTGCTTAAGCCTGAGTGCGGCACTATTACGATAAACGGCGCGCCTGTTTATGAAAACACCAATGTTAAGGAGCGCGTCCTCAGTATTGCCGACGACTGGTTTTTCTACGCTACATATACTGTAAAGCAGATGGCGCATTTTTACGCGTCAGTTTATCCGCAGTTCAATTTTGAACGCTACGAGGCCATTAAGCAGATATTCAAAATTGATGAACGCAGACAAATCCGTAAGCTTTCCAAGGGTATGCGTAAACAGGTGGCTTTCTGGCTGGTGCTTTCGGCTATGCCGCAGGTGCTTATACTGGATGAACCGCTCGACGGCCTTGACCCTGTTATGCGTAAGCAGGTGCTTAACCTCGTAATCGCTGACGTTACAGACCGTGAAATGACGGTACTGGTATCATCGCATAATTTGCGCGAGCTGGAGGATATCTGCGATTGGGTGGGAATTATTCATCAGGGCAGAATGATTATTGAAAAGCCGCTTGACGACCTTAAGGGAAATGTCCATAAGTACCAGATGGTTATTGACGATGAATGTGCCCGAAAGCTGGAGCAGAACGAAAACGTGCTTCACATTTCAAAAACAGGCGCAGTGTATAACGTTATAATACGCGGAGATGCGCAGGAAACCTACGAAAATATGCGCTCTCTTTCACAGGTATTGTGTGAGAAAATCAGCCTCACACTGGAGGAAGTATTTATCTATGAGTTAGGAGGTCTGGGATATGATTTTAAAAACATCATTGTTTAATAAAGGTATTTATAAATCAACGCTCAGGCGTTATTTGTGGGGCAGTGTGCTTTACTTTGCATTGCTGTTTTTGTTCACAGGGATGTTTTTGCTCATGGCGGTAGACCCCGACACCTATTATGTTTCATATCATAACAGGGATATTTCCCTTATTCTGACAGACGGCTACATTGTCGCCCCCATGCTTTTTGCCATGGCAGTGCCTACAATTACAGGACTTTTGATTTTCCGTTTTATACATTCACGGAAAACATCCGTTTTTGTACACAGTCTGCCTATAAAAAGAACGGCTAATTATGTATCGTCGGTACTTGCAGGCTTTACCCTCATGGCACTGCCTGTAATACTTAATTCACTTATACTGATGCTTATTTCCGTATCGGGGTATTCATCACTTTTTTCTGTGGGCGATTGCTTCACGTGGATGTGGCTTAATCTTTTCTGCCTGTTTGCCATGTTTTCCTGTGTGTGCTTTGTAGCATCCATTACAGGTAACAGCTTTGCCATGATTGCCATTAACGTGCTGCTGCACTGCTTTGTACTTATTATCACGGCGGGTTTTGTCATGGTGTCTGACGTTTTCCTCTACGGCTTTGCCGATGAAAACATAATTTTTGAAAAGGTCATAAATAACACTTTCCCTGTGCGCATAGGGAAGATGATGAGTACATGGGGCTATCAGGAACACGTTTTTGCAGACTACGGCATCACGATTGCAAAGTTTGGTGTGTTTGCACTTATCTTCTACGTTTTAGGTGCGCTGTTGTATAAATACCGCCGCATGGAAACTGCCGAGGATATCGCGGGATTTTCATGCCTTAATCATATCTTTAAGTACGGACTTACCTTTATCGGCGCTCTCAGTGCGTTTGCACTTCTCAGCAGCTTTATCCATGAAAATCCATTTATGCTGTGGTGTATAGTGATTCTTGTCAGCGTTATTATATACTTCGGCGTAGAAATGCTTCTTAAAAAGAATTTCAGGGTATGGCGCTCGTATAAGGGATATGTCGGCTTTGCCGTTTGCTTCGCTGTGATGATGTGTATATTTGCATTTACGAGCTTCTTCGGCTATGAAACATATACTCCCGAGCAGAGTGAAATCAAATCTGCGACAGTGTATGATTATTACAGGAATGAAAAGCCCCTGCTTGAAAGTGATGAAATCAAAACCAAGGCTCTGCAGATTCATTCACGCATGATTGATAAAAAGGAGCTTGTCAAGGAGATTGACAATTACTCCAGAATACACGTGGAATATATTCTGAAAAACGGTAAGCGTGTCCACCGTGCATACCCGATTGAGCGCGACGAATTGTATGGGATAATGGAGGTTATGTACCAGAATCAGGAATACAAAACCTTAAGTCAGGAAGTCTTTACCCCCATGGAATCAGTGTACAGGATAAGAATTCATGAGTATGAAAAAACGGCGGAAATTTCTTCCCCCGAAAAGATGAATGAGCTTATAGAATGTATTAAAAAGGATGTATCATCCCTCAGCTATAGTCAGATTTATTGTGAGGGATGGGGATTCAACGTTGATATCGAGTATGTTCCTGTCAGGGAGAATGATACGGCGGTTATAACACGTGCGGCAGAAAACGGAGAGTCCATCCGCCTTAATTACATGAATCTGAACATAAACGCAAACTATAAAAACACCCTTGAATGGATTCGTGAAAACGGATACTGGAATTATATATCACTTGAGAATAAGGGCATCGTATATATAGTGCGCGAGTGGGAGGATTTACCCTTTGTGGATGATGAGGGACGCGTTACCGAACTTAATCCCGAAAAGGAGAAAAACACAGTAAGGATTGCGGACAGGGAAGAAATTCAGCGCCTGTTTGATTACATTCACAATAACGGACACAAATATATTTCAGAGGACGACAGATACTACGTTTATCAGCTCCTTGATTCTGCGACAAGGGAACACAGGACAATCACTGTTATGACAAAGGCGGAAATCGGGAATTTGTTTCCTGACTCTAACTGGAAAGAAATAAACTAATAAAAGAAGTGCTGCAAAATGTTTCAATTTTGCAGCACTTCTTTTATTAGTTAAATTTAATGAATTACCATCTCAAAGCAAGTCAGAAACGCTAAAAATCCAAAATTGAATGCAGAAAACATTCCTATGTAGTACATGACTTTTTTAGGATTGTATTTTACATATTCTCTGAATGTGATAAGACTGGCAAGCGATGCGATAAGCGTTCCCACACCGCCGATATTAACCCCCAGAAGTAAGTCTGTGTAATTTTCCGTAAATCGGGAGAGCAATATTGCCGAGGGGACGTTACTTATTACCTGACAGGAGAGTATACTGAAAAGGAGTGTGCTTTTCTCAAGCAGGAAACCCAGTATTTCCTGAACAACGCCTATGCGTGACATATTTCCTGAAAAAATGAAGAAGAATACAAATGTAAAAAGCAGGGGATAATCTACCATTTTAAGTGCATCCCTGTCCATAAACCAAAGCACAGGAACAATTATAATAAGTCCAAATATGTACGGAATAGTGCGGAATACTATGGCGATGGAAAGTGCGAATAAAAGCAGATACACCGCAGTATGCTTTTTGTCAAAGGATGGCTCTGCATCCGCTATTTCAAGAGGCTCTGCCTTTATAAACATACAGCAAATGGTAATAATAGTAATTGAAATGATAAACGGCGGTGCCATTATCTTCATAAATTCCCCTGTAGGGATATTGAACTTTGTATAAAGGTAAAGATTCTGCGGATTTCCGAAAGGGGTCAGCATCCCGCCTAAATTTGCGGCTATATTCTGCATTATAAAGGTAAAGCACATATACTTTTGCTTTCCTGTAGTTGACAGGACAAAATACCCCAGAGGGAGAAAGGTCAAAAGCGCCATATCATTTGCAATCAGCATAGAGCCTATAAATGTTATGTAAACAAGTGCGATGATACAGAGCCGTGCATTTTTAAAGCGGTGAACAATTTTCTGTGCCAGTATATAGAAAAAGTCTATGTTTTTCAATGCACATACTACTGCCAGTACGCAAAAAAGACAGGTAAGTGTCTTAAAATCAAAATATTCCAGATATTTACCATCAGGCGGCACGATAAAAGCCGTAGCAAGTGCTGCCAGAAAAGCAATTACGAGAACAGCGTTTTTTCGTATAAATGTGTATAACGGCATGATTTTTAACCCTCCTTTTTGCACAACGCGACTATTATATCACCCAGGCAGGGCAGTGTCAAATAAAAAAACGGCTAAAAAAATTGAAATTTGTACTTTAATATTGTAAAAAAATGTGTTATACTGTTCTTTGTATTATTTCGATAGAGGTGGAAGTAATGAGTAAAGTTGGGTTTGACAACCAAAAATATCTTTCAATGCAGTCTGAGCAGATAAGGAACCGTATTGCCCAGTTCGGTGGTAAGCTGTATCTGGAATTCGGCGGAAAATTGTTTGACGATTACCATGCTTCGCGCGTTTTACCGGGATTCGCCCCCGACAGTAAGATGCGTATGCTGCAGCAGCTTAAAGACGATGTTGAAATTGTCATAACCATAAACGCTTCCGATATTGAAACAAATAAAATGCGTGCCGATTTGGGTATTACATATGACGAGGATGTTCTGCGTCTTATCGATACCTTCCGTGAGCTTGATTTGTACGTAGGCAGTGTTGTGCTTACAAGGTATGACGGACAGGCATCGGCAAATGCATTTTTAAAGCAGCTCACCGCACTGGGTATAAAGTGCTACCGCCATTACCCCATTGCAGGCTATCCGTCTGATATTAAGCATATCGTAAGTGATGACGGACTTGGAAAGAATGAGTATATAGAAACAACACGCTCGCTCGTTGTCATAACTGCGCCGGGTCCCGGCAGCGGAAAAATGGCAACTTGCCTGAGTCAGCTTTACCACGACCACAATCGCGGAATTACCGCAGGTTATGCAAAGTTTGAAACATTTCCCATATGGAATCTTCCTCTTAAGCATCCTGTAAATCTTGCGTACGAGGCTGCTACCGCAGACCTTAACGATGTCAATATGATTGACCCGTTCCATCTGGAAGCATATGGGGAAACTGCCGTTAATTATAATCGTGATGTTGAAATTTTCCCTGTGCTTAATGCGATGTTTGAGCGTATTGCGGGAACATCTCCGTATAAATCACCTACGGACATGGGTGTAAATATGGCAGGTAACTGCATTATTGACGATAAAATATGCTGCGATGCTTCGCGTATGGAAATACTTCGCAGGTATTACAGTGCCAGTGTTAATAAATTGCGTTCCTTTGGTGAGGGAACTGACGTTATGAAGCTTAAGCTGCTTATGAATCAGGCAGGAATGACTCCTGATAAATGTAAGCTTGTAAAGGCAGCATTAAATAAGGAAAAGGAAACAGGCGCACCTGCAGGGGCGATTGAACTCCCCGACGGCACAATTGTCACAGGAAAGACATCAAGTACTCTTGGTGCGGCATCGGCACTTCTCCTCAATGCACTAAAGACACTGGGGCATATTGATGACGAGCTGCTTCTGATTTCTGCACAGGTGCTTGAGCCTATCTGCGAATTGAAAACAAACTACCTGAAGCACAGAAATCCGCGCCTTCATACTGACGAGGTTTTGATGTCGCTGACGATTTCAGCGCTTACCAACCCTGTTGCGAGTGCGGCTAAGGAGCAGCTTGCAAATCTGCACGGAAGTAATGCTCATTTCTCCGTTATAATAAGTGACGAGGATGAAAAAATCCTCCGCCGCCTTGGCATAAATGTAAGCTGCGAGGCGAAGTACGAAAATAAAAGATTGTACCACAGTCATTAAAAGTTGCAATGATTTTAAGATAAAAAGAATTCCCGAAACAAATATGTTTCGGGAATTCTTTTTATCGCTTAATCAAAAAATGAATAAGCCTTAATTACTTCATAGACTGCTCGTATGCAGAAATCATTTTCTTGCTAATGTCACCGTAACGGCAAGAATATCTCTCTCCATTGCGAATATAAGTGATATCACCTCTGCCACCTGACTTCAGTTTTACCTCTAATCGCATTGTGGTTTCGTTAATCGGGACGATATCAATTCTATCAATAATGGCATCCACCATTTCATCAAGTGCAGTTTTTGTCATATATACTCCCGGAAAATACATCCTTTGGAAGTAGTCTTGAATTTTCTTTACACTACTAATATATTCGCCATCATCCTTAAAATTCCTCTCAAGATTTTTAACATCTGCTTCGAGGTCTGCAATTAGGACACCCATTGATTCATTTCTGTCGGTAAATTCTTTTTTGTCAATCGTTCCTTCAACATACAAATCAAGAAGTTTATCTCTCTTGGTTTTCTCTTTGTCTATCCTTGCCTTAATGTCTGCAATTTGCTTTTTGGTAGTGTTGGGTTTATCACTCATTTGATAAATTTTTATGAAGTCATTTACATATTCTTCAATGTTCTCTGCGATATCGGTGAAATATTCACCGAGCATTTTATAAAGTTCAGACTCCATTACAGCAAATGAAGAACAGTTCTTTGCACCGTATCTTCTTTTTTCAGAACATATCCATTGATAAACACTTTCACCTTTTGATTTGCTGTTGGAAAAACTTGTTCTCCAATATGGTCTTTGATGTGAAGCACACCAAATCTTACCTGTAAAAATACTTCTGTCTTTAAAGGTGCGACCTCTGCTTTTTATAGCATTGCTTCTTTCGACAAAAATTTCATTACATCTGTCCCAAAGCTCTTCAGACACGATTGCCGGAACGATTTCACCTGTTTCATCCTTATACATAATCCATTCTTCTTCAGGCAAAAATCTTTGTTCTTTGGTTCGATAGTCAACGATTCGAACTTTGTTGCCACAGTAGAAACCTTTGTACTTTGGATTTTGAATAATCCCGGAAATTGTTGTGTGCTGAATACGAGTCCCGCTTCTTCCACGATATCCTTTTTCATAAAGCATATCTTCAATTTTCCTTGTACTCAAACGACCTGTGGCATATTGTTCAAAAATAAAGCGAATCATTTCGGCTTCAGGTTCATTTATAACAAGTTTACAGTCATCTTTGTCGTAACCGAAAATTCTACTGTTACCCATAACGGCACCATTTTCGATAGACCTTTTATGACCCCAACGAACTCGTTCCGAAAGTTTACGAACTTCGTCTGCTGCTATACTTGACATTATAGTAAGTCTAAGCTCGCTATCAGTATCTATAGTGCAAATATTATCGTTTTGGAAAAATACACCCACACCGGCACGAAGCAAATCTCTTGTGTATGTCAAACTGTCGATGGTGTTTCTTGCAAAACGGCTAACTTCCTTGGTAAGAATTAAATCAAATTCACCATTTTTTCCGTCCTCAATCATACGCATAAACTCTTCACGGTTTACGGCACTTTCACCACGAATACGGTCAACATATCCTTCAACATATTCCCAATGTGGATTGTTTTGTATAAGTTCTGTAAAGTAACTAATTTGATGTTCGATTGAGTTCTCCTGTTCTTCTCTTGTTGTGGATACACGACCATAAAAAGTTACCCTTAATTTTAAATCAAAAATGGTCTTTCGTTCCATTTTCATTTGGTTAGCAACTGCATATATATCCATAGACATTTTCCAACTTTCTTTTAATCTACACTATAATGATAACGCGCTTTATTTTTGGTGTCAAGGCGTTTTATTAAATTACCAAAAACTACTAATAAAATATATGTAGCCGCTTGGTAAGCGGCTTTGCTGTCATGCTGTCATTTTTTCAATCATTGAAATCATACGGTTACAACGAGCAAGGTCAATCATACCTTCAGCAAGTAAAATCTTCGCCCAAGCTGTAAGAGTAAGTTTTTTTAATTTCAATTTTTCATCACATTTTTCATCAGTTTTACTCATATGGTTGGCCTCCTTCCATCTACCTTTTTTATGTTTCCATTAAAGTACCATAAATATTCAAAAAAGAGTTATTTTTCATAATAGAGTTTAGTGACTATTCAAACGGCTTGGAAGGCTCCACGGGAATCTCACCCCTGTGTGGTTCTCACACAACTGCCCAATGCTGTGAGGCGTTCAAGACA
>SVJI01000165.1 GCA_015069065.1 Oscillospiraceae bacterium
TATCACTAATTAAAGAAAATATACGAAAAACACCGCGTAAAGTATTTAGACTTTACGCGGTGTTTTGTTAAATCAGTTATTCAATTTTCTATGTTCAGTGTTTCCTGTCTTTCAGTGTTATACTCCTTAAGGCATCCATACGGCTGTCAAGCTCCGCACTGATATTTGCACAGTGAAGAAGCTCCTTTGCCATACTGTCAGAATAATCAATATTCTTTTTATAACGAAGCTGATGCTCCAGACTTGCCCATGTATCCATGGCGATTGTACGAAGTTGTATCTCCACCTTCATAATGCGCTTTTCATGCTCCAGAAATATTGGCACACCCACTATCAGGTGCAGCGACCTGTATCCGTTAGGCTTGGGATTTTTGATATAATCCTTTTCACAAATAAGGGTTATGTCATCCTGGCCCAAAAGCGCATCACGCAGTAAATACACATCATCGGTAAAGGAGCAGACCACACGCACACCTGCAATATCGTTCAAATTCTCCTCTATTGCCTCCACGCTCAAATCAAGTCCGCGGGACTTAAGCTTCTCACTTATGCTATACAGGCTTTTCAATCTGCTTTTCATTCCGTTTATGGGATTACGGTCGTAATGCAGAGAAAACTCCTCGTTAAGAACGTTAAACTTCGTTTCAATTTCCATCATCGCACATCTATAATATGCCATGAGGTTTTCAAACTTCATTATCCTGTCGCTGATATGACCGGTATCTCCCTCGCGGAAAAACGACCTTACTCGCCGCTGATATTCGTCTCTTTCGTATCTCACGGTTTGCACCTCTTTTTCGACATATTCTACTATAATTATAGATTAAAAGAAGATAAAAGTCAATCTTCGTAGTATAGATTTAATAAAGCAAATGCTACATATCAGTTTTTTTGATTGACAACCACGGAAAAAAAAGGTATAATATTATGGTTAGTAACTACTTTTTTAAAAGGATGATGAAAATGCATTGGTCAGAAGAAATTGCAAACAGAATTATAGAGCGCAATCCTAATAAGGAAGAATATGTCTGCGCTGCCGGTATAAGCCCGTCAGGCTCAATACACATCGGTAATTTCCGTGATATTGCAACAAGCTACTTTGTTGTACGCGCACTGCGCAAAATGGGCAAAAAAGCACGGCTTCTCTTCTCGTGGGACGAATTTGACAGACTCAGAAAGGTACCCGTAAATGTTGCCAAGGTCCGCGACGATATGGAGCAGCACATCGGAAAGCCCTATGTTGATGTTGAAAATCCCTTTACCGATGCTCCTGAAATTAAAACCTATGCCGAATACTTTGAAAAGGAATTTGAAGAATCCATCGTAAAATTCGGTATTGATATGGATTATCGCCATCAGGCAGAAATGTACAGAAGCGGTAAGTACGTGGAGCATATTCTCCATGCACTGCGTAAGCGCGGAGAGATATTTGACATTCTCGATTCCCACCGTACCCAGCAGGCGCAGGAGGGCGAGCGCGAGGCTTATTACCCTGTAAGTATTTACTGCCCTGTGTGCGGTAAGGATACCACAAAAATCCACTCACTCTCTGACGATTGTACAGTTGCACAGTTTTCATGCGAATGCGGACATTGCGGAAGCTTTGACTTTACCAAGGATTTCAACTGTAAGCTTGCATGGAAGATTGACTGGCCCATGCGCTGGATGTACGAGGGGGTTGATTTTGAGCCGGGTGGAAAGGACCATGCAGCCAGACACGGCAGCTATGATACCAGTAAGGATATTTCTAAGGCTATTTTCGGCTACGAAGCACCTATTTTCCAAGGATATGAATTTATAGGAATAAAGGGAACTACTGGTAAGATGTCCGGCTCATCAGGACTTAACCTGACACCTGAAACACTTCTTAAACTTTATCAGCCCGAGGTTATATTGTGGCTTTACTCCAAGACAGAGCCGCTTAAGGCATTTGATTTCTGTTTTGACGATGGTATTTTAAGACAGTATTTTGAATTTGATAAAATGCAGACAGCCTGGGAAGAAGGAAATGCGGACGAGCATACCTCCTGCGTTATGTACAACACCACTGTTGAGGGCAGAAAGCCCACTACTGTACCCATGAGCCTGCTTGTTCAGCTGGGTAGTGTTGTAAACTTCAATGTTCCCATGCTCGAAATAGTTTTCGAGAAAATTGGCACACCTTATAAGTACGAGGATTTTGCTGACAGACTCGAAAGAGCGAAATTCTGGCTCGAGCAGTGTTCTCCCGAGAATGTTAACCGTCTGCGCACCTACCGCAATTGGGAGCTTTACGAAAGCTTCACTCAGGAAGAAAAAGAGGAAATTTCCCTCCTGTGTGAATTTTTGAAAAAAGACGATTACACGCTCGATGACCTTAACAGTGAATTGTACGCAATACCCAAGAAAATCTTCGGCGAGGATATGGACCCGAAGGAGCTTAAGGGCATTCAGGGACAGTTCTTCAAAAATGTTTATAAGCTTATTATTGACAAGGAACGCGGACCCAGACTTTACCTCTTCCTCTTTGCAGTTGATAAGGAAAGCTACCTCAGTCTGCTTG
>SVJI01000020.1 GCA_015069065.1 Oscillospiraceae bacterium
AAGTTGCATTGAAAATAAAGAGCAAATGAAACAGCAGCTTAGAATTGATTCTCAGCCATTACGTGAGAAAGCGCGGGATAACGCCCGACTTGCACTAAAGCTACTGGAAAGCTGAAAACCATTGATAGAGAAAGGGGGCATGCAGTGGTGAAAAAATTCTTTAAAATAATATTGATTGTACTTGTCGTACTGACAGTTGCTGCAGGCTCGCTTGCTATATGGCAAAGGAAAAATATTGCCAGCATCGTTGTAGGTATAAAGGAAACAGACAGGGAAATCGAAAGACGCCGGAACGAAAACCAATCGCAGCTTGTAAGTGAGGTCAGTTCCCAACTGGAAAATCCTCTGCGTGATATGACTGAGGAGGAAAAGCAAGAGGTTGATAAGGGGAATATGACAATTGTAGATGTTTACTCAAAAATATTTGAGGAACGCAAGCAAGAGCTTGAGCGTTCAAAAGGGTCAACATCTTCAAGCAACATATCCGAAAAAATTGAAGCTAAACCGACAAAGGATGAGATTATAACAAAATACATGGCGCAGCTTTATAAACTGCAAAACGAGTTTACTGCCAAGGCAGAGGCGACTATATCTCAGGGTGCTTCATATTACGAGAAACTAAAAAAACACCCGCAGGATGCCGAAGCGCGTGCCTCTACGATAACTCATTTTACTCCTATAGTAAGGGGAATTGAGTCGGAATGTAACAAAAAAGTTGATACTGCTATAGCCAATCTCAAAAAAGAGCTTGAGGAGATTGGAGCAGAAACCGATATTATAGGAACGATTAAGGCTACATATGAAAACGAAAAGCAGCTCAAGCTGTCTTTCTATGCAAATAAGTATTTAAAATAAGGTGTTTTGTCCTGCAATTGCAGGGCAGAATACCTTATTGTTTTTAAATAATAAAGCCGTCCTTGGAGAGGGACACGAAAAACTACTACTATTACTATATAAAGGAGAGGGTATTGTGCTGAAAAAGCTTTCCTTCAAAGGCGGAGTACATCCAAATGACCATAAGGAGAATACCGCCACAAAGAATATTGAAATACTTACACCGCCATCGGAGCTTGTTTTTCCGGTGCAGCAGCATATTGGTGCGCCGTGCGCTCCTTGTGTAGCTGTTGGTGATTATGTAAGAATGGGGCAAAAAATTGCTGACAGTGACGCATTTGTAAGTGCGCCGATACATTCTTCGGTGTCGGGAACAGTTAAGGCTATCAAAAGCTATCCTGTACCAAACGGAACAATGGTGGAGTCGATAGTTATAGAAAACGATTTTACCGATACGCTTGATGATTCTATAACAGGTATTGATTATACGTCTGTTAAACCAGATGATATTCCCTCTATTGTGCGTGAAGCAGGCGTTGTTGGTATGGGTGGTGCAACATTTCCTACTCACGTAAAGCTTATGCCGCCGCCTGACAAAGTGATTGACACTGTCATTGTAAATGCGGCTGAATGTGAGCCATATATAACCAGTGACCACCGTGTTATGCTGGAAACTCCTGATGAGGTTGTTTTAGGACTTAAAATAATTCTCTACAGATTCGGGATAACAAACGGACATATTGCAATCGAGGAAAATAAACCCGATGCAATCGAGGTTATGAGGAGAAAATGCGCCGGTGAGGGAATAACTGTAGATGTGTTAAAGAAAAAGTACCCTCAGGGAAGTGAAAAACACCTTATATACGCAGTTACAAAACGTGCCGTTCCTACAGGTAAGCTTCCGGCAGATGCAGGGGTTGTGGTTGTAAATGTAGATACCTGCTGTGCGATTGCGCGTAAGTTTAAGTATGGAACTCCGCTTATGAGGCGTATTGTTACACTGGCGGGAACACCCCTTAAAAAGAATGCAAACTATAACGTCAGAATAGGAACACCTGTTGATTACATAATCGAGCAGAGTGGAGGATTTATAGATACTCCGAAAAAGGTCATACTGGGTGGACCTATGATGGGTGTGGCTCAGTTCAGGCTTGACATTCCTGTTATAAAGGGAACATCTGCAATTTTGTGCCTGAATGAAAAAGAGGCACAGATTCCGCCTGAGGAGCCGTGTATCAGGTGCGGAAAGTGCGTTTCCCACTGCCCGATGAAGCTTATGCCTCTTTACTTGCATGAATTTGCGAAAAAGGGTGATATGGATTCATGTGAAAAGTATAATGTAACATCCTGCGTTGAATGTGGCTGCTGCAGCTACGGCTGCCCGTCTAAACGGAATTTACTTCAGGATATACGTGTGGCAAAGCAAAATGTTATGGCTATAATGCGTGAAAGAACGCAGAAATAATACGCCTTGAAAGGAATGAAAAACGTGATAGATAATTTAAAACTGAGGGTTTCATCAACCCCTCATATCAGGGAGAATAACAGTGTTGATGATATAATGCTGGATGTAATAATTGCTTTAATGCCGGCAACCTTTGCAGGTTTACTTCTCTTTGGTCAGCGTGCATTGGGTGTAGTACTCGTATCTGTACTGTGCAGCGTAGGCTTTGAGCTTATATATCAGATAATTGCCCATAAGAGAAAAAGCATCAAGGATTTGAGTGCAGTGGTAACAGGAATGCTCATTGCACTGTCAATGCCGTCAAGTATTCCTTACTATGTTGTAATAATAGCTGATTTGTTTGCCATAGTAATTACAAAGCAGCTTTTTGGAGGAATAGGGCAAAACTTCATGAATCCTGCTTTGGCAGGAAGAGCCTTTGTTCTGGCGGCGTTTCCTGTGGCGATGACAAGCTTTGCTAGTGAACGGATAAACATGTTTGAAAATACGGCAGACGTAGTTACAGGTGCAACCCCCTTGTCAAGGGAATATATCGGCAGTGTTCCTACTGCTATGGAGCATATGCTCGGAAGATATTCAGACGGCGGAGTTATTGCGGGATGTATAGGTGAAACGTGCGCAATAGCACTTCTCATCGGCTTTATATATCTGGTGGTAAGAAAGGTAATTACTCTTTCAATTCCCCTTTCATACATAGGTACTGTTTTTGTTATGACGATGCTGTTTGGCGATGCGGCACCCGCATCTGTACAGAATCCGCTGCTGGGAATTTTATCAGGCGGTGTTCTTCTGGGTGCGATTTTCATGGCGACAGATTATGTGACAAGTCCCACAACAAGAATTGGACAGATAATTTTTGGAATAGGCTGCGGTGCTATTACATGTATAGTGAGGTTCTGGGGGGGATATCCAGAGGGTGTCACCTGCGGAATACTTCTTATGAATGTAATGACTTCTTTGATAGACAAATGGACTGTTCCCAAGCCCTTTGGTGCGGTTAAAAAGTAATGGAGGTTTGGAAATGAAAAAAGAATTTATAAAGCTTGCAGGAGTTTTGTGTCTGATTACTCTTGTTGCGGCACTTCTTCTGGCGTGGGTGAATGGTATTACTGCTCCCAAAATTGCACTAGCGGAACTCAAAGCTTCACGCCATGCGATGAAACAGGTTCTCCCCGAGGCAACTAACTTTAAAGAGTGGGAAAACGGGATTTTCAGAGGATTTAACAGTGATGCAACTGTAGGTTATTGTGTAACCGTAGTGACAAACGGTTATGGCGGTGAGCTGTCAGTAATGGTAGGAATAGGAGAGGATGGTACAGTAAAGGGAATAGAAGTCCTCAGCCACAGTGAAACTGCCGGTCTGGGTGCAAAGGCAACAGACGAAGTATTCAAGAATCAGTTTGCAGATAAAAGACTCCCGCTTGAGGTTGTTAAGGGGAAAGCATCTGCAGATAATCAGATAGAGGCAATAACCGGTGCTACAATAACAAGCCGTGCTGTAGCAGGAGCCGTAAAGACGGCAGCGGAGCTTATAGAAGAGGCAAAGGGAGGTGTGAAATAATGCTTAAAACCATAAAAAGAGGAATTATAGAGGAAAACCCTACATTTGTACAGGTTTTGGGTATGTGTCCCACCCTTGCCGTAACGACATCTCTGGCAAACGGTATAGGAATGGGATTGTCAGTAACATTTGTACTGACACTTTCAAATATGCTGGTATCACTTCTGAGAAAGCTTATACCGCAAAAAATCAGAATAGCGGCATATGTTGTAATAATAGCAACGTTTGTAACAATAGTTGACATGATTTTAAAGGCATTTTTCCCTGCTTTGTCAAGCTCTCTGGGACTTTTTATACCACTTATCGTTGTAAACTGTATTATCCTTGCACGCGCAGAGGCTTTTGCTTCAAAAAATACAGTTTTGAAATCTGCAGCAGACGGTATAGGCATGGGAATAGGCTTTACCATTGCACTTTCCATTATTTCTGCAATCAGAGAAATTTTGGGAAACGGAACTATTCTGGGAATGTCATTAGGAATCACAAATCCTGCTGTTATAATGATACTTCCGCCCGGGGGATTCCTTACACTGGGACTTCTTTTGGGACTTATTAACGTAATAAAGAACAGAAAGGGGGAGAGGTAAATGCCTGCTTTAGTAGCAATAGCATTAACGTCAATATTTACACAAAACTTTGTACTCGTTAAATTTTATGGTATATGCCCCTTCCTTGGCGTATCCAAAAAGGTTGACACTGCACTCGGAATGGGAATGGCAGTAACATTTGTAATGACTCTTGCCTCCATCATGACGTGGCTTTGTCAGCAGTTCATTCTGATACCGCTGAATATTGAATACATGCAAACAATAGCATTTATAGTAATAATTGCTGCACTTGTACAATTTGTAGAAATGTTTTTGCAGAAATCAATCCCGTCTCTTTACAGTGCATTGGGAATATATCTTCCGCTCATTACAACAAACTGTGCGGTATTGGGCGTTGCGCTTCTTAATGTAAGAACAGCTTCCGTAATTTCAACGGCAGGCAGCTACACATTGATTGAGTCTATAGTTAACGGCTTTAGTGCAGGTATTGGTTTTATGCTTGCAATCGTGCTTTTTGCCGGTGTTCGTGAGCGTCTTGAAAATTCTGATATTCCAAAGGCTTTGGAGGGCTTCCCCATAGCACTTATCAGTGCATCACTTCTGGCACTGGCATTCCTGGGATTTCAGGGTATGTCATTTTGAAAGGTGTGATTAAATTATGAAAGAAATTTTATTACCCGCTCTTGCAATGGGCGGTGTAGGACTGGTTCTGGGAATACTTTTAGCGGTAGCATCAAAAATATTTGCCGTAGAAAAGGATGAAAGGGCAGAGGAAATAGCCCAGATTCTTCCCGGTGCAAATTGCGGAAGCTGCGGATTCGCCGGATGCAGTGCATATGCTTCTGCTATATCGGCAGGCACTGCGAAAATAAATGAATGTTCCCCCGGTGGACAGAATGCCGCTGACCGCATCGCTGAAATAATGGGCGTATCAGGTGAAGCGGTTGAGGAAAAACGTGCCGCAGTATTGTGCAAAGGTACTATAGAAAATGCCGCGGAGAAGTATGAATACATAGGCGTACAGGATTGTGTGGCAGCGTCCAGACTTCAGGGCGGCGGTGCAAAGGCGTGTTCCTATGGCTGCCTTGGCTACGGCAGCTGCATTAAAGTCTGCTCCAACAACGCTATAAAGATAGAAAACGGAATTGCAGTTATAGATATGGAAAAGTGCGGAGGCTGCGGAGAGTGTGCAGCAGTCTGCCCCAAAAAGCTGATTAAAATAATTCCTAAGAGCGCAAAATACGTTGTGAAGTGTCAGTCCTGTGACAAAGGTGCTCAGATGAAGGAAAAATGCTCGGTGGGATGTATCGGCTGTAAAATATGCGAAAAGAATTGTCCTGCAGATGCTATTAAAGTGGAGAATAATCATGCGGTAATTGATTACGGTAAATGTATCAGCTGCGGATTGTGCGCTGAAAAATGCCCGAAAAAGATTATTGAATTAATTGGGGCGAACTAATCATGACTGAATGAAGTCTACTGATTAGATTGGATGGAGATGCAGGAAATTGAAAAATTCAGTTAAAAGAATACGCACGATACTTACCGCACTTATGTATGTAGGTATATATTACGCTGTATCGGCGATTTTACAGCTTATATATATAATGTGGCAAAGCGGTATAGGCACAATAACGGTATCGCGGATTGAAGAAAACTTAACAAACGGGGCATATGCGCTGATGGTAATTGCTGCCATTGTTTCTATGTGGATATACCTTTTGATAGGAAGAATACGCAATAAGCCGCTCTATACCGTTGTCGAGGAAAGAAAGAATCCGCTGATAGTCGGCGTTATGGCAGGAGTACTTGCCGTAGGGGTACGGCTTTTGGTGACAGCATATTATTATTGGGCGCTAAACATCGATTTCCTCAAAAAATCGATTGACAGTGCCTCTGCGCTCTCTCCGCAGTTTACCCACACAGGACAAATGCTTGCAGCACTGTTTGCTATTGTGGTGATTGCACCTGTTTTTGAAGAAGTGCTTTTCCGTGCGATAGTTTTAGGTGAGCTTCTCACCATTATGCGTCCGTGGGCAGCTATATTGCTGCAGGGGATTGTATTCGGCGTGGCACATGCAGTTCTTTTTCAAACGATTTTTGCCGTATGCGTGGGCGTTTTGCTGGGAGTTGTGTATTATAAGACACGGAGCATCAAGTCGACTATAATTTGTCACAGTGTGTTTAACCTGTCAGCGATGCTTGCAGGTGAAATAACAGATGTAAGAAGCAGCGTAATATACGCTGTCTTCGGACTTTTGCTGATAGCTTCCTCGCTTTCATCTTTAGTTGTAAATTGTAAGAGAAATTAAGAAACAGAGCATATTGTATGGTTTTGTAATATACAATATGCTCTGTTTTTCTTTTAGTGAATTATTCGCTTTGACTAACGTGTTACTTTATGTCGGGAATTATGTCCAGTCTATAGTCTTCGATATACTTTTTGGGCTTAGGATTAACCCATTTTCCGCGTGTGAAATCAGGAATTGCCACGGGGAGACCTCCCATAGCGATAGAATCCTCTGATAGTGTAGAAATGCTCATCCAAGCGGCGGCATCATAAACATCAATAGGAGGATCTATCTTAGCGGCTGCACTCTCAAAGAATGCGCGCAATACCAACCAATCCATACCTCCGTGTCCTTCTTTTACGCCCTCTTCCTGATAACGCTTCCACAAAGGATGGTCATAGGTTTTTGCATATTCTTTTACGTTGCCCCAACTCTTTGACCAGTCAAAATCATCCTTCTCATACTTTTCGGCATCATTTTCCTCAAGGAACAAAGATTGGTTGGCTTCCTCAAAACAGCCCTTTGTTCCGCATACGACAAACCCTCTTGAATACGGTCGGGGAAGAGTTGTGTCCAGTGTCAGCTTGATAGTTTCTCCACCTGCACAACGGATAATTGTAGTAACAACATCGCCCTGAATAAAGCGTGTGTTTGAAAGCGTGTCGTCTGCACCACGTGTTTCTAATGCACGGCTTTGCAGACCAACTGATTTTGAAGCAACTGAGACCAAGGAAACCATTCTGTTTCCGTTATTGATATTTAAAAGCTTGCAAATCGGGCCGAGCTGATGTGTAGGATAGTTGTCACAATTACGCAGCATATAGTTGCGCAGTCGGTAGTGTCGTATTTCGTTACCGCTCAAAATTTCATTGCACAAATCGTGACGATAGCCGCCGTCACAGTGAACAATTTCACCAAAAATACCCTTCTTGGCAAGGTTAAGGCACATCATTTCATTTTGACCGTAGCAACAGTTTTCAAGCATCATACAGGGAATTCCCGTTTCCTCGCTTGTCCTTACCAATCGCCAGCAGTCTTCAACGTCATATCCGCCGCCAACCTCAAGACCTACATAAATTCCTGCACGCATCGCACTTACTGCAAGGTCTACGTGCGCCTCCCATGCAGCACTGATTACAACAGCTTCTATTCCTTTGATTGAAATAATATCACGCGAATTTGTTGAAGTTATGGGCGTATTTCCCATTTTTTCCTGAATAAATTTTGCAGTATCCTCATTCCTGTCGGCATATTCATCACAAACAGCGACAATTTCAATATCATCCATATTTACAATATTATTCAAGAGTCCGCGTCCGCGCTGACCAAGACCGATAAGAGCAATTTTCAATTTTTTCATAGCCAATCCACCTTTCGTTGGATAAAAAGGAGTCGAACTATCGTAATGATTGTACGGCTCCTTTCTTTTTAGAATAGAATAGTTAAGTTTTATTTTGATAGAATAGTTTAGTTTTTCTTGTTTTTATAGCGCTTCTCGTTTTCGCCGTACTCGTTGTCGCCGAGGTGAACAAATGTTGAGGGATCGTAAAGCTCAATTCTGTCAAGATCTTCTTCGTTAAACTGGTCGAGACCAAGTCCTCTGAGGTCTGCTACAACGCCCTGCTTTTCTGCATCATACAATCTCCAGATAAGGCGCAGACTCTGTATTGCACGGCGTCCGTCTGTTAAAGGACGGGTATGGTTTTCAATACAGTCGAGGAAATGAATCATTTCAAAATGAGTGTTCTTTGATTTTTCGCCGTCCCATTTCCATACAACTTCATAACTGCCGTTTTCAGCGTAGTCGCCATGTTCGTCAGTAGTATTCTGATAGAATCTGATTTCTCCTGCTGTAAGGCAAAGTGTACCCTTATCTGTAAGGAGCTGATAGTCATAGCCCATTCTTGTACCCCTTGCGCCCCATGTGCCGAAGTGATAACCTGTTGCACCGCTTTTAAATTTGAGAGCAACATTGCTTGTACCTTCCTTAATTAACCAGGGAGTACACTTGTTTGTTCCTATATGTACACCTTCCACAGGCTCGCCCATGAACCAAAGCATGAGGTCTATGTAGTGGCAGCCGTGACTGAAAAGCTGTCCTCCACCAAGACGGCCTGAAGAACCCCATCCAAAGTCATTTCTAAACTGAGTGAGCTGCTCTGTAAATACGGACATCTGGAATACTGTGCCGTACTCTCCACTATCTACAAGCTCTTTGAGCTTTGTGATATAGGGCCAGTAGGGAACAGGATAACCGCACATAAGTGTTACATCCTCCCGGTCGCAGACCTTTATAAGTCGTAGACACTCTTCTTCCAAATTACAAAGAGGCTTTTCCATCAAAATGTGCTTTTTGTGATTTGCAAAGAATAAACCGCAGTTGTAGTGTAAATCGTGGGGCAGTGAAATCAAAACCGCATCAACGTAATCAACCATTTCTTCATAATGAACAGTTGTAAAACAGTTGTCGAAGTTTGCGGCAAATTTCAGCATACCCTCCTCGTCAACGTCACATGCTGCTGTGATTTCCATACGGTCACTAAGTTTAAAAAGACCGTCCAGGTGATTGCCTGTCATATTACCACAACCGATAATACCAAGCCTGATTTTACCCATTTTTATTCCTTCTTTCTATATATACTCTGGGCAAAAATTCTCTGTCTTGCCCTTGCAAATTCACTATAAAACAAGCATCTATGATTGTCAAGTGACACATTTTAGAATATATATGTCACTTTGTTGAAATAAGAATTTTTGACTTGAAATTTTCGTTTTTGTATTCAAAAAATTCTGTAAACAGAGTAAAAATGTCTGAATTTTTTAATCACCGTCAAAAAATTAAAAAAAGAAACAAAAACATCACTAATTTGGAAGAAAATATAATACCAGGTTTTAAGTCTAAAAATTGACAGTGATATTCGCAAATTCGTCACTAGACAAGGAAAATAGGGCGTGCTAAGATAAAATTAGCAATGTAGAATGCAGAAAGGAACGTGAAACATTTGAAAAGAACATTTGCTTTGGCAATGTCAGTTGCCACATTATTAACATCTTTCTCGGCAAGTGCTGCTGAGCTTCAGGAGAAGGTCGAGACTACAGATGTTATTCCCGTTGAATCATCAAGTGTTTACTATTCCGATGTAGAAAATTCTTTATATAAGAATGAAATCATCGAAATAGCTGACCTTGGAGTAATCACGGGATACCCTGACAAAACGTATAGACCCTACTCACAAATAAGTCGTGCAGAACTTGCAGTCTTAATGTCAAGATTTTTATCTGTTGACCATTATATAAAGGCAGCCAAAGCTGCGGCAAGTTTTTCCGACGTGAGTGCTACTCATTGGGCAGCACGTGAAATAAAGTACTTTGCCGATGAAGAGGTTTTCGCAGGATATGGTGACGGGACTTTCCGCCCGGAAGAATTTGTTACATATGACCAGATGCTCAAAATATTGGTTGCTGCAATGGGCTATGGTGATGATGCGGAAAACAAGGGTGGATTTCCTTTGGGTTATAGAATGTCAGCGGCAGAGCTTGGCATAACTAAGGGTATAACAGACAGTGAAAAACAGCAGCTTAACCGTGGTGTTGCGGCAAAACTTCTTTATAATGCTCTGGATGCTGTTATGGCAAACGGTGATGTGCCCAAGGATTTGTTCAGTGAGGATTTATTTTATGTGTCAACTGCTGGTTCAGATACAAACCCCGGTACAAAGGAAAAGCCATGGAAGACAATGAAAAAGGCTGCCCAGGCTGTTATTCCCGGAGGAACGGTAATTTTTGAGGATGGCGTGTATGATGAAACATCTGTTACAACCTTTACTTATAGCGGAACAAAGGAAAAACCGATAACACTGAAAGCACGCAATAAGCATGGAGCAACAATTAAATACGGAAAGACCATGAGTGACATTATGAAGATGCAGGTAACAGACGGTCTGGAATATATAAATATCCGTGATTTTCATTTTACGCAGCAGGTTAAGTCGAGCACCAGTACTCAGGATATTTATATCCGTTTTGTAGGCTCTAGCCATTGTGAGGTAACGGGTAATAAATTTACCAATATGTTTGAAGAGGCGATAAAGACCTACAATGCACATCATATTCTTATTGCAGATAATGTTATAATCGAGCCTAACCACGAGGGAATGGATATATTCGCATCCTCCTTTGTAACAATCAGAGGAAATGAGCTTGATGATTGCGGACGTGTGGGATTGATGTTAAAGGGTAATGCGAACAATTGCCTGGTTTATAATAACTATATACATAATGAAAAAGCAACCATGATGTCCAGTGCAATTGGCTTGGGCGGATCATCTGACAATTATTCACCTTTTGATGTGGCAAAGGGAACAGGCTATGAGAATTATTACACAATATGCTATAACAACATTATTGTAGCAGGTAAAGAAGGTCTCATGCCGTCGGGAATTGGATTTATAAGCTCCAAGGGCTGTCAAGCATGGAATAATGTACTCGTAGGTTGCGATGCGGGATTCCTTGTTACAGAAACAGATGCGCTCAGAAAAGGTTGGGAATGGGACCCGCCTGTTGTTGAGCCGGTTATGAGAAATAACATTGTGGTTAATTGTAAGGAGGGAGTATGGTGCGCCAATGTACCTTCAGGACCCGATTTTGAAAACAATCTGTTTTGTAATGTAAATACGAAGTTCGATGTCTATGGATTTGAGGGTGATGCGAAATTTTTAGACAACTACAGTGACTGGCATCTCCTTCCCGGAAGTGACGCTATAGACCGCGGCACTCCAATGCCTGAAAAGGTTATCGGTTATAACGGTCAGGTAATAGATATTGACTTAGTCGATTATGATGGAAACCCCAGAACGGGAAAATGGGATTTGGGAATATATAATGTAGATTAACGAAAGGAGCAACCTTGTGAAAAAGATACTTTCGATTTTATTGGTATTAAGTGTAATTTTAATACCGCAGGTAAATGCAGCAGATATGGGCGCCGTAAAAAAGGACAGTGCCGTAGAGACTCTTTATGAACTTGGAATAATGTATGGTGATGAAAACGGAAATTTGAATGGGGATAATTTCCTTACAAGGGCAGAGTTTGCTGCACTTACAAGCCGTATTATGAAGGAAGATATAGGTATAGCAAATCAAAAGTTTAAGGATGTGCCAATCGGTCATTGGGGAGCAGCTGATATCGGCTTTATGGCACAGAAAGGAATTATTGATGGCTACGGAAACGGATATTTCGGCCCTGATGACAAGGTAACACTTGCTCAGGCAGTTAAAATACTGCTGTCAGTGCTTGAACTTTCAAGGGAAGATTTTTCCTATCCGGACGATTATATGATTTGCGGGGCTGAAAACGGATTGACGGTAGGTGTCAGTATTTTTCATGATGAAGCCATCAACCGTAACGAGGCGGCAGCACTTATCATAAATGCACTTCATATTCCCAAAAAAGATGGAACAATGCTGATTGAGAGAAATCACTGCAAAACCTACTACGTGTCTCCCGATGGTTCAGACAGTAACGACGGAAGCTCTCTTCACCCCTGGAAAACCTTGCAAAAGGCGGCGGTAACAGTAGGCGGCAATGCAATCGTGTATCTTGCAGAGGGTGAATATGACGAAGGCACGTTAGTTTTTAATAAAGGCGGAGAAAGCGCAGATAAGACTCTCCTTCTGCGTGCTATGTCCGGACAAAATGTCAGCGTTATTGCAGAGGAAATACAGATTGCAGATGATGCTGATTATATAACCATTAAAGGACTGTGCATTAAGCAGAAAAATGAAAAGGATGGAGAAATTCCTGCATTGATTAAATGCAATGGTAAAAGCTTTTCGCTTATAAACAATGAAATAATGGCACAGGGCACTGCTGTTGAAGTTAAAAGTACAGAAAATGCAAATATAAAGGAAAACAACTTTACAGGTGGTGAGCATGCCGTAGTAATGGATAAGTCGGAGAATGTAGTTGTAGAAAAAAACAGTTTTACATCTCAAATCAAAGGCAGCATTCTCAGTACTGATTCAAAGAAGACACAAATTTTTAATAACACATTTAATGCGGAAGCTTCCGATGAAGCATTTATAAAGCTGGGTGAAGATACCTGTGACAGCGCAATATGGAATAATGTTTTTTCTGCACAGGAAACTGAAGCAGCAGCAGAGGCTCTCCTTTTGAATGGGACGAAAAACAGCCATTTTTACAATAATATAGTTAACAAGACTAATGGCGGTATAAAATTTGTGGGAGAAAACAGCGGTGTTGTATCAAAGAATAATATATTTGCAGAGTGTTCAGACAATACCTATCTTCTGGAAAATAGACCTGCAGGCTTTGAAACAGACCACAACTGCTACTATCTCACATATCCTGAGGTAAAGGAAAAGAATAGTCGGTTTGATAATCCGTATTTTATCAGCACCGGATCAGATTGGAGACTGATGGAAGATAGTCCTGCAGCTTCAATTGGCGAGCAGCTGCAGACAGAAATCTTATGTACCGACGGCAGCATATTGTCCCTTGATATGCGTGATATTAACGGAAATGCACGTGGGGAGAAATGGAACCCCGGTATTTACGCAAATGTTGCACAGGATAGTTTCTCCTCATCTGATAATGGGGCTGATTCAGAAAATGTTATGTTAAAGATGGAAATTGCACGCAGTGTTGATAC
>SVJI01000021.1 GCA_015069065.1 Oscillospiraceae bacterium
AATAAAGATAGCGGCAAATTCAGATAAAACAGGCAGTAATCTTCAAACTAAAAAGCTTGATGTTTTCGGATTGTCAGCAACATCACCTCTTGTATACAATATCAGATTCAAATTTCTTGGTAAATCGGCAGCAGGTTTTGAATGGAGAACAGACCCAAGCAGTTCTTCATATATAAGCTGGTATATTCGTGGAAATGAAGCTGGGTTTTATCATTTTACAGATACAAACTCACCTGCAGCGACAGCAACATTGTCAGACGGAAACTGGTATAACCTGTCTGTAAAATTAACCACTGATGCTGTACAAACTTATATTTATGATGAAAGTGGAAAATTAATAGTATCTACTTCAAAAGCATCAGCTAATTTAGCTAAACCAGCAGATAATTATTTTATATTCAGATTTACAGGACTTACAACAGATGGAATCCTGTTTGATGATGCAAAACTTTATTGTGTAAACGCTACAGATTATCTTGGCTTTGATGCGGCAGCTTCAACTGCGCCTGAATCCGTTATTTCAACAGATGGCAGCTTGACATTGAAGTTTGACCAGACGGTTAATCCGACTGTAAATATGTTTACTGTAAAAGACAGCAATAATGCTACAGTTGAAAACGTGATTGATAGTATTGATATTATTGATTATAACACTGTAAAGGTGAATTTTGACGAATTGGCTAAAGGAACAGCCTATACGCTTGATTTTTCAAGTGTTGTTTCAGCAGGCGGAAGTGCACTCAGCGGTGATGTGAAATCTCTTAGCTTTAAAACTGAAAAGGCAAAGCTGTTTGTGGAAAATTTTGAATCAGCACATTTCAATTCAAATAAATTTTCTTCTGATTCGGAAATTTTTAATGATGGTGGTTGGACAGGTACATATTATGCATCGACAGAGGGATATAACGGAGGAACAGATGCAATAAAGATAGCGGCAAATTCAGATAAAACAGGCAGTAATCTTCAAACTAAAAAGCTTGATGTTTTCGGATTGTCAGCAACATCACCTCTTGTATACAACATCAGATTCAAATTTCTTGGCAAATCAGCAGCAGGGTTTGAATGGAGAACAGACCCGAGCACTTCTTCATATATAAGCTGGTATATTCGTGGAAATGAAGATGGTTTCTATTATTTTACAAGCACACAGGCCCCGATGATAACAGCAAAGCTAATGGATGGAATATGGTATAATATGTCTGTAAAAATAACTACTGATGCTGTACATACATCTATATATGACGAAAATGGAAATAATATAGCAACCTGTTTAAAAGATTCGCCAAATTTAGTTACACCAGCAAGTAATTATTTTATATTCAGATTTACAGGACTTACAACAGATGGAATCCTGTTTGATGATGCAAAAATGTATTGTGTAGAAGCTACAGACACTGTAAGCCTTGTTAATACATCTATCGAAAACGGCGATGAGGTAGCAACAGATGGCAGCATCGAATTCACATTTAATGCACCGATTACTGCAACAGAGGATATGTTTACAATAGACGGCGGTGCAGCAATCAAGGATGTAAAGGTTAAGAACTTTAACACTGCTGTTGTATCCTTTACAGGTCTTAAAAAAGGTGAGCTTACATACAATCTCAGCTTTGCAGGATTAAAGAGTGCAGGCGGCAGTGCGCTTAGCAGTGAAAGCGTAAGTGCAATCAGCTTTAAAACACCTGTTGAAGATTTCAAGGTTGAGAAAGTAAGCGGAGAAATAGTATCAGGCAATGTAGCAAAGGATAGCGAAATAAAGGTTAGTGTTAAAAATCAGACAACTGCCGAGGCAGCAAATGTAAGTGTTATTTTCGCAATCAAAAAGGCTGACGGAACACTTATTGCAGCAGGTATAGGAGGAACAAAGGCTATTGGTGCATCAAATACTGTAGAATACAGCTTTATTGCAGCAGATGATTATTCTGATGTTGACAGAATTGAAGTATTTACACTTGATGCCTTAACAACCCTTAAGCCATTGGCAAATGTATTTGAAATAGAATAATAAAGTCTAATGAGCCTGTATGAGCAACTGGCAAAAACGGGTGCTCATACAGGCTTATTCAATAACAGTAAACAACGGGAAGGAGCAGAAAATGAAAAAGCTAAGCTTGTTTTTATGTTTCCTTATGCTTTTTATGGGTGTATATTCACCTATAAGTGCGAGTGCAACAGAATCAACAGCAAAGATTTATACTGATTTTTCAGGATTGGAATTTAGTAATAATGGCGGTATAAATGCAAACACAAATATAAAAATTGAAGTAGTGAATAAAAATAACGAAAAATTCGGGGGAATTCTTTTATATGTGTTCCTGCGTGAGGATAAGTCGTTAGCAGGGGTTGAAATGGGGGAAAGCATCAGCTTTGAAGCTGACGAAGCTGCAAAGACCTTTACATATAAAACAAAAAAGAATTATTCTGATGCCAGAGAATTACAAATAATGCTGTGGAATGATATGAAAGAGCTTGTGCCGCTTAGCGGCAGTGTAACTGCACAAAAGGCATACGGCGCAAACGGACCAAGCTCTCAATACCGCAATTTTGACGAGCAGCCTGATGATAAGATAGCCTCTCAGATGCCGTTGCCGTTTAATATTGAAAATTATCCACAGGGACTGATAGGTGCTTGTGATTTTAATGATGATACATACGGATATTTTGAAAAGGGCTGGTGCCCCGGAACATGGTCTATAGAAGAAAACGGCGGTGTTGGTGATTCAGCCTGCGTCAGGGTTGAACAAAGCAGTGCTGCCCGTTCACAGTTACAGCTATATTATAACGATTACAGTGCAAAGTCCGGTGACTGGTATATAGTAAGCTGTAAGGTTAAAATTGAAAATGCCATAACAGATGCGCCTGAACGATTGTTTATGGAGGTATATGACAGTAACAGAACGTGGCTTGATGCATCAGATTCCGGGAAAAACAATGACAGTGCAAAGGATAACGAATGGTTTGAAAAGAAAGCCTTGTTAATGATTCCTAAGGGTGAATCAGATAACGAAGAATTTTACACATTACGTTTTGGCGGGTATGTAAACACCAATGCACCGGAGGGAACAGTTGCATATTTTGATGATTTTAAGCTGTCAAAGGTATATTTTGAGCCTATGGACACCGTATTGGTAACACCTAATTATAAAGGATTTATCTATGGTGATGGCGGTATAAGCGATATTAATCTGCGTGCTTATGTGAATTCGTATAACGGATATTATAATTTGAACGATTATACTCTGAAAGCAGAATTGACAGATGCAGACGGGAAAATTTATGCAGATGCACAGACAGAAAATGTAGCGGAAGTAACCGATGTAACATTTTCTTCAAAGGTACTTCCGATGAACAAAGATTCTTATTTATCTGTAAAGCTCGTATCAAAGGAAGACGGAAGTATTGTTCAGAAACAGGAATGGACTCTGAGAAAACGGGAGGAAAACTACAGACCGTATATTTATTTTGATGAGCATAACAGATTCATTAAGAACGGAAAAGCAGAAATTCCTCTTTTCCAGTATGCATGGGGAGGGATATATGAAGAATATATCGATGTTTTGAAAGATACAAAAACCGATGCTTTCACAGTTGCAGGAACATATCATGTGGATTACCGTACCCCACGAATGCAAAAACTGCGTGAGGCTATGGCAGAAAACAATATCGGGGCAAAGCTTGAAACCTGTGGTTATGTGTACAGTAATCTATACACAGGGCTTCCGCAGACGGTAGTAAAAAAGCAATCAGATGTAAGGCAGCTTCTTAGTGTAATGTGCAACAATTTTAAAACTGACCCACAGCTTTGGTGCTATTATAACTGGGATGAACAAAACCCTGTTTTATACGGAGAAGAGCTAAGATGGCAAAACGATATTATGGCATCGGTTGACCCTGACCACCCGACAATGGGCGTTACTGATAAATTGATGGAAGGCAGACCGGGAGTTTTTGCAAAAACGGCTGACATGATAGGCGTTGACCCATACGTTTGCAGAGGGGACGAAACAACGGATTTATCGGGCGCAGGCGAAATGGTCAGGAAGATGGGCACTCTAACCCCTAATAAGCCGATATATGCGGTGTTACAGGGATTCTGGTTTGAAGAACGTGGCGATAATCGTGGACCAAATGAACAGGAATACAGAAATATGGCATGGCAGGCGTTGTGTGAGGGTGCTGTGGCACTTGACAGCTTTTGCTATACAAATCTTAAAGAAAATCCATGGGGAGATGTTAAAGATATATGGGAGGGACAGATGAGAGTTTACAGTGAAATTGATGAATTTGAAAATGTTTTACTGTCAACAGAGCCCTCGCCAAAATACGAACTTGCACAAGATTATGATTGGCTTATGGTTATGAGCAGACGTTACGCAGGAAAATCATATCTTTTTGCGGTAAATACTCAAAAAAGTAATAAAACCTTGAAAGTGAAATTTGACGGAGCGATAAATGCAAATGAGTATTACAGTAAGACGTCTTTAACAGCCGATGCAGCTGGATATTTTAATCTTGAAATGGATGAATACGGAGTTGCCATTTTGGAGATTGAGCAGGAAGAATATCTTTCACCACATTGTGAGCTTATAAGATTTGGGGTATCAAACGATAATCATACTTATATGGTAATGAATGCGAATGGTGAAAATCCCGTTATAAACATTGATGACGCAGCACAAAGCATCAAATATCTTGTAACAGCAAGTGAGCGTTCTGAAGTGTATATAAACGATACAAGGGTATCAAAGAATGGTGTGCTTGATATAGCAGATATTAACCAAATAACAGTTAAAATAGTATCCGAGGACGGCAACCATACAACAAAGACATATTCTTTAGTAAAACAGTGATGACAACGAAAGGAGAATCTATATGAATTACAACAATAACAAGGCTGAAAATATTAAAATTGCGTATATTGGCGGTGGCTCACGTGGTTGGGCATGGGGACTGATGAGTGATTTGACAAGCACGGAGGAAATTTCAGGTAATGTATATCTTTATGATATAGATTACGAGGCGGCATGTCACAACGAAATCATAGGAAACAAGTTCAAGGAATGCGACGGGGCAAAAAGCGTATGGACTTATCATGCGGCAAAGACACCTGAGGAAGCATACATAGATGCAGATTTTGTTATTATCTCCATTCTGCCGGGAACGTTTGACGAAATGGAGTCTGATGTACATACCCCTGAAAAGTATGGAATTTATCAATCTGTAGGCGATACCAGTGGACCTGGCGGAATTGTAAGAGCAATGCGAATGGTTCCTATGTACGAGGAAATTGCCGAAAACATAAAGAAATACTGCCCCAATGCGTGGGTGATAAACTATACAAACCCTATGACGCTTTGTGTAAAAACACTCTACCGGGCATTTCCTCAGATTAAAGCATTCGGTTGCTGCCATGAAGTGTTCGGCACGCAGAGCCTTCTTATGATAGCACTTGAGGAAATTTGCGGAATTAAAGTGGAAAACAGAAACGAAATTAAGGTTAATCCTGTTTCGGTAAACCACTTTACATGGCTGACGGAGGCAAAATACAGAAATATTGACCTGTTTCCTGTATACAGAGAATTTGCAAAGAAGCATGCTAAGGAAGGCTTTACGGAAAGTTTTGACGAAGGCTGGCTTAACAGTTTGTTTTTCTGTAATCACAAGGTTAAATTTGATTTGTTCAACCGCTATGGATATATTGCGGCGGCAGGTGACCGCCACCTGGCAGAATTTTGCGAGGGCAAGTGGTATCTTAAAAATCCGCAGTCGGTAAAGGATTGGGGATTTGCGCTTACAACCGTTGAATGGAGAAAAAATGACCTTAAGGAACGCCTTGAAAAAAGTGAAAAGTACAGAAACGGAGAGCTTCAGTTAGAAATAAAAGGAACAGGTGAAGAGGGAGTGCATCAGATTAAGGCACTGCTTGGTTTAGGTGACCTTGTTACAAACGTGAATGTGCCCAATAAAGGACAGATTTCAAATCTTCCTATGGGGGCTGTCGTGGAAACAAATGCTGCATTCAGAAGCGATATGGTAACTCCCATTAATGCAGGTGAGATTCCTCAATCAATTTATCCTTTGGTGGCACGAATCTGCGGAGAACAGGAACAGCTTTCCGAGGCACTTGCAAAGCGTGATGTTGATGGAATATTTAATGTATTTGCCGCAGACCCGCTTGTTACATGCAGCTATGATGATGCAAAGCTGCTTTTCAAGGAAATGGTTATGAATACAAAGGATTATCTTAACTCATATGATTTAAGTATGCTTTAAAAAAGAGGTGGTACTATGCAAAGAAATCAAAATCCCGTTTTAAAGGTGCTTGACCTAAACAAAAGCATTAAACCCTCTATGCGATACAGTGAAGGGGATTTTTACAAGTGGCAAAAACAGGCAAAGGAAAAGTTGCAAAAGCTTATGGGGCTTCCTCTTAAAAAGTGCGAGGATTTATTTGAAATTGAATATGAAAAAAAGCATGATGATTATACCGAAATAAGATTTTCTTTTCAAAGCGAGGACGGATATTTTGTTCCTTGTCATTTGCTTATTCCTGTTGGAGCTTTAGCACCGCTACCTGTTGTTTTATGCCTTCAGGGGCATTCTACGGGAATGCATATATCATTGGGAAGAATAAAGTATGAGCGTGACAAGGACTTGATATGCAGCGGAGATCGGGATTTTGCTATAGGTGCAGTTAAAAGGGGCTTTTGCGCTCTTACAATCGAGCAAAGGGCAATGGGGGAATGCGGCTCAGATGAAGAAGGCTACCCTGCATGCCACGTGAGCACAATGGCGAATCTTTTAATCGGCAGAACAACAATCGGCGAGCGTGTGTGGGATATTATGCGTACGATTGACGTATTGGAAAAATACTTTCCGCAGATAGATAAGGAAAATATAATTTGCCTTGGAAATTCAGGCGGCGGAACGGCAACGCTGTATGCCGCCTGTCTTGAAGAACGTATAAAAACAGCAATAGCAAGCTGTTGCTTTGCAAGCTTTGATGATTCAATATCTGCTATGTACCACTGTACGTGTAATTTCATTCCGAATATACGAAATTATTTTGATATGGGAGATTTAGCAGGATTAATTGCACCCAGAAACCTTATTATAGCATCAGGTGAACAGGATACAATTTTCCCACTTGAATCAGCAATTAAATGCTTTGAAATAACTAAGGAGCTTTATAAGCAAACTAAAGGGAAATGTGTTCACGTTATAGGTGATGGCGGACACAGGTTTTACTACGATAAGGCTTGGAAAGCTTATGATGAGCTGACAAAGAAGGAAATGGGAGAACAGATATGAAAAGAAAAGTTAAATTCGGAGTATTTGCAGACCTTCATGTAGATATTATGCATGATACACAGGAAAGACTGGAAAAGTTTTTAGAAGCATGCCGCAAAGATAACGTGGATTTTATCATTCAGCTGGGGGATTTTTGTTATCCTGATGACAATAGAAAATGTGTGAGCAGGGTGGGAAATCAGCCTGAAAATATAAAAATTGCACTAAGTACAAAGACGTATGCCGATAAAGAGAAAATATTAAGCTTATTCAATAACTTTGAAAAGCCGTCATACCATGTTCTTGGAAATCACGAATGTGATATATGCTCTAAAAAAGAAACTATGGATTTTTACGAAATGAAGGGAGAGTCCTATTATTCATTCGATATGGGCGGTATCCATTTCATAGTATTAGACCCCAATTATTTTAAATTTAACGGTGAATATACGGCTTTTGAAAACGGCAATTATTTTGATGCATTTTATGATTCAGGACAAGGAAGCGGGGGAGAGCATATTCTGCCGTGGATTCCTCCCGAGCAAATAGAGTGGCTGAAAAATGACCTTAAAAACACTAAGTTTCCATCTGTTTTATTTTCTCACCAATGTCTGTGTGAGGGAAATATTTACGGAGCTTTAAATGCAGATGTTATAAGGCAGATTATAAAGGATGCACCAAGCGGAGTCCTTGCGGCATTTAACGGACATGAGCATATGGATTATGATTCATATCAGGATGGCATCTGCTTTGTAAATATTAACAGCATGTCGTGCCAGTGGATAGATAAGGATTTTATATGCTACGGATTATATGGAAAGGATATTGATGAAAAATATCCTAACATTAAGTATACAGTTCCGTATAAGGATTCTGTATATGCAATCGTTTCTATAGATGAAGAAGGCATAGATATCAAAGGTGTGGAGTCTAGATGTGTAGGGCCTTCTCCAGAGGAGCGTGGTTTATACAATGAAGGCTCGTGGTGGATGAATGCTTACGGCACCGAGCTTCTTTTAACGCCTTCAATCAAGGACAGATATATTCCGTTAAAAAATAAATGAGGACAGATTTATGGAAAGAATGAATTTAATTACACATCCGGATGCAATTTTCAGTGATGAAAAAATATATCGATTCAGAAAATATGTTGATTTAAAAAATCCTGCGGAATTTGAATGTGATATTTTTGCAGATGCACGCTACAAGCTTTATATTAACGGACATATTGTTGCAGCAGGCCCGTGTAAGGGGAATTGTTCCGATAAATATTATGACCGCATAGTACTTAAAGAATATTTAAAAAATGGAGTTAATATTATTGAAGCTGTTGTGCTGCAACTGAAAAATGAATTTGATGGGGAAAGTGTTTACAAAAATCTTGGTAGCGTACAAAGAACGGGTGCATTACGTTTTGCGCTAAAGGGTGCTGTTAAGTGTAAGGATGCACAGATTGTTCAGCTTGAAACTGATGAAACATGGAAAACTGCAAAATGCGATTATGTTTCGTTTGTAGGCGATGAAAATTTTATTGTGGGTCTGAATGAAATTGTAAGTAAAAATACAATTTTTGAAGATGTATGGAAAGATGCAGTCAGTGCCGGAGTTTGCTGCGAATATGACTCAACGAAAACGAATATTGTTCAAATGGGGCGCTACACATTAAAGGCTGCACCGATTCCCATGAGAACCTTTAACCTTATTCCGCTTTCTTTTGATGAAAACGGAGTATGTGATGCGGGGGTACACACAACTGCGTACTTAAAATTCACATTTTCAGGTGTAGGAAAGGTGAAATTTACATATTCAGAATGCAAAACTGTTTTAAAAGATGGAAAGCCTTATAAAGCAGACCGTGCGGACGAAAAAGGAGAGCTTTTTGGTTACTGCGATGAGGTGGAGGTAAACGGCTCTCAATTAGAATATGAGCCATTTTGGCTGCGGACATTTCGATTTATTAAGGCGGAAGTAGAGGGCAGCGTGCATATCGATAAGGTTGAAGGATTTGAAACAGGGTATCCGCTTTTTGTTAAGGGTAGTTTTGAATGTGATGATGAAACAGATGAAAAGCTGTGGGAAATCAGTTTGCGTACACTCAAAAGGTGTATGCAGGAAACATATACCGATTGCCCTTATTACGAACAGCTTCAGTATTTAATGGATACACGGCTTCAAATACTCTATACATATCATGTATCGGGTGACGACACAATGGCAAGGCGTACCTTAAACGATTTTGCTTCGGCACAGCTGCCCGACGGAATGCTTTATTCCCGAACTCCCGATATATTGCCGCAGATTATACCGGGGTTTGCGCTTTATTATATTTTTATATTAAGAGAGCATTATGGGTACTTTGCAGATATAGATGTTGTAAAATCATATCTTCCGACGGCATGCGGTGTTCTTCGTTATTTTGATGAACATTTATCACAAAAAGGGCTTGTGAAACGCAGCGGATTCTGGGATTTTGTTGATTGGAGTCCGGGATGGAAAGAAACGGCGGGCGTTCCTTTGGGAGAGGAAAATGAAGAGCTGTGCGTGTACAGCCTTATGTATGCAGCAGCACTGCGAGCAATCGCATTTTTATACAAAGCAATAGGATCTAACGATGAAGTGCAGCACTTTATAACTAAAAGTGAAAATGTAATAGCTGATGTAAGACTTTGGTGCTATGATGACCAAAAAGGGCTTTTTGCAGATGGACCAAGTAAAAAATATTTCAGTGCACATACACAAATTTGGGCAGTTCTTTCGGGGGCGGTGGGAAAAAACGAAGTTTTTGAAATTATGAAAAAAGCACACTCACTTGACGCACAGCCAACCTTTGCGTATACATATGACTATTTCAGGGCATTGGAAATTAGCGGAATGTATGATGAACGTAAAAAAATGCTGAACGTTTTAAGAGAACTTGTGGAAAAAAATTGCACAACTATTCCCGAAACCCCTACAGAACCCAGAAGTGAATGCCATGCATGGGGTAGTGTAGTGTTATACGAGTTTGCAGCGATTGATTTAGGTGTTAAAATTGATGAACCAACAAAAACAATACTTATAAACCCATTTCTTGAGGAAAGAAATTGGGCGAGGGGAACTATCCCACTGAAAAGTGGAGAAGTAACTATTCATTGGAAAAAGGATAATGGCAGATTCAGCATAGAAATTTTGTCTACGAAAGAATATCTTAAACGAGTAACTATGCCCGATGGAAAGGTTTATGAAAGCGCAAAGGACAAAATTGAGCTTTTTTGTGATGTGAAATAAAGGAGGACGACAATATGAAACTAATAATTTGCGGAGATATGTCAGTTGCAGATGAAAGTGTAGGCTACTTTGAAAAAGGCGACTATAAAGCAGCATTTGGCGACATAACAGATGTCTTTCATAAAGCAGACAGTAGTATAGTAAATCTTGAATGCGCAATTACAGAAAGTGAAAAAGAAATAAAAAAATACGGTCCCTGTTTGAAAGGCCCTTTGAATACTGCAAAAGCACTCAAGGATGCAGGAGTAACAGACTGTATGTTAAGCAATAATCATATTTTTGATTATGGTGTGAAGGGATTAAAAGATACAATAGCTGCACTTAACGATAACGGAATTAAGTGGACCGGCATTGGGAAAAATTATGAGGATTCACGTCAGAATCACATAATTAAAAAAGACGGATTGACCATCTCTATTATCAATGTTTGCGAGCACGAGTATTCATATGCAACACAGATAAGATGCGGAGCACGTCCCTTTGATGAATTTGAAACAATGCACGATATCAGAGAGGCGAAAAAAAGTGCTGATTATGTAATAGTTATATATCACGGCGGAAAAGAATTTTGCAGATATCCTTCGCCAAGACTTATGAAAGCATGCCGTGAAATGGTGAGGTGCGGTGCAGATGCAGTATTTTGTCAGCATAGCCATTGCATAGGCTGTTATGAAGCATTTGAGGGTTCAACAATCCTTTACGGTCAGGGGAATTTTCACTTTGCAATGGGTGGTAAGGATGCAAGCTGGTATGAGGGCTTGGTTTTAGAACTTAATATAACTAAGGAAAATTTCGATGTTAAATTTATCCCTGTAATATGCGAAAATGGCACATTAAGAGTTTGCGATGCGAAAACCTCCAAAGAAATTTTAGATGGCTTTGCTAAGCGAAGTGAGGAACTGAAAAATGGGAAGTGGCGTGAAAGATGGCATGAGTACTGTGTAAGTGTTCATGATATTTACAAAAGAGCTTTTTGCAACCATAAAATCGAAGACAACGAGAATGAAACACAGATATTTTCGCATTATGTTGATTGCGAAGCACATACAGATGTGTGGAAAGAGCTTTTCCCTACGTGGAATGCAACAAATGAACTGGATGTAGAGTTTTCTTAAAATTTCAGAAAGGAAATCATATAAAACTAAAGAAAGTTTAAACGACAGGAGAGACAACTAACATGCAACAATCTTCAAAACAAAATGGTAATATGAGTCGGGCAATGTTTTTGATTTTTTTGGCTTGGCTTGTATATACTGTGTCGTATCTTGGCAAAGTGAATTATTCTGCTAATATTACACAAATTATAGATTTCTATGGTATAAATAAAGCACAGGCAGGAATAGTTCCCACATTTTTCTTTTTTTCATATGGAATTGGACAAGTTTTTAATGGTGTGTTGTGTAAAAAATACAACATTAAATGGATGATTTTTGTCAGCCTATTTATATCTGCGAGTATAAATCTTATAATAGCTGTCAGTTCAAATTTTTCAATAATGAAATGGCTCTGGTTAGCAAACGGCTTTACGCTGTCTATACTTTGGCCGACTTTAGTAAGATTACTTTCAGAGACATTGCCACAAAAAAAATTGGGAAGTTCCAGTGTGATTATGGGAACAACCGTTGCAATCGGGACATTGATTATTTACGGACTGAGTTCAATATTTGCTGTGTTTGATAAATTTAAGCTGTCTTTTTATACTGCCGGTGCTGCTGTTATTATTGTTGCCGTAATCTGGCTGATTTTATATGATAAGGCGGTAGAGTTAGCAAAAAATGAAAAAGAACAAGAAGAACATATACAAATATCTAAAGTTGGTGATCAGATTGATAAAGAACAGGAAAAAGGGCAAAGAAAAATTCTTTTTATATCAATATATGTATTATGCTTTTTTGCTATAGGAGTTAATCTCATTAAAGATGGATTGACAACATGGGTTCCGTCTATTCTTAAGGAAGAGTTTTCAATGAGTGACTCTCTTTCTATCCTATTAACTTTATTTTTGCCTATTATAGCAGTCTTTGGTAATGTAGGTGCATTAAAGGTACATAAAATAATACCTGATTATGTAAATCATTGTGTAGCGGTTTTTGCTATAATTGCAGTTTTCATTTGTGGTATTATCACAAGCTTAACATTTGAAATTATATCATTTTTATTTATTGGATTAGTCATAGTAAACTTTTTGGCATCGAGCCTTAACAGCCTGATAACAAGTATTTTCCCTTTGTTTATGAGAGGAAAAGTAAATTCAGGATTGTTTGCAGGAGTTTTAAACGGGTTTTGTTATTTAGGCAGTACAATCAGCTCATATGGACTCGGAGCAATAGCAGATAATTTTGGATGGACAGCTGTGTTTTGGACATTGATTGGTTTTGTAATAATCTCATTTATCGTTTGGTGTGTTTATGTTTGCCTTAAAAAATTTTACATAAAAAATCTACATGTTAAATTAGATAAAGTAAGGGAGTAGAAAAATGTTTGACCTGTTACCGATATCAGAAAAAAAGACGATTGAATTTAATTATTTTCCTACAAAAATACATGCACTTATTTTCCGATTGTGGAAGATGATTCCCAGTGAAAGAA
>SVJI01000022.1 GCA_015069065.1 Oscillospiraceae bacterium
TGCTTTCCAAAAACAGGATTTTAAACAGCGGAAGGACAGGTATTCTGGTAAAAGGTAATTCCCGTAATTGTCTGGTTTATAACAACTATGTATATAACGATACTGTAGCAAATAATGAAGCTTATGTAATCGGCGGGCAGTCAGATAATGTCAGCCCATATACAGTTGCAAAGGACATAAACCTGGATGGCAGCGGAGGTTATGAAATATATAACAGTGTGTTTTATAACAACATAGCCTACAGTAAGGTTCCGCTGCTGATAGGAACAGGCTTTGCATTTAGTGGGGCGTATAACTGCCACAGCTATAATAATGTAGTTTATGGTGTCAGAACGGGATTTTCATTCTCAGATGCACCTGATGCCCGTAACGGATGGGGTTGGGACCCGAAGACTGTTAACCCTGTGCTTTACAACAACGTTATTATGAATGTGCAGAACGTTTATAATCCGCTTCAGACTCCCATAAATATAACAAGTGATTATAATGCCATATATAATTGGGGCAGCAGCGCCTATACACCGGGCACTTCAATTAGTATAATTCCGTGGAATGAAACAAACAGTGTGAAGCAAAATTCACTCAGCAATCTTAATCACATAGTTAATGATGCCGCAAACGGTGATTTTACCCTTCCTGAGAATAGCCCGCTGTCAGGCAGTGGAATTGCTATTCCTGCAGAGGTTGATGCATATGACGGAATTGTTGGTGTAGATACTATTCAGCCTGATAAGAAGGTAGCAATTAACCTTGTTGATTATAATGAAGAGGAAAGAAAAACTCCTTGGGATAAGGGTGTATATAATAGCTTACCCGAGCAGAGTGATTCAGTTATCACGCCTATTCTGGACGAGGATTTTACAGGGGCTACTGTAGGTACTGCTTTCCCAAAAGGAAGTACGGCACAGCCCGGATGGAATGATTTGTATTCTGCGTACGATGATACCAGAACAGCTATATGCTTCGCAGCTGACCCTGAAGATGATGAGAATCCTGTTGTGGAACTTGTCCGCAAAGTGAAAAATATCGGAGACAGACACAACTGGCATTACGTTGGACGCAGGTTCGGCAGCCCATATATTTCCGATGGAGTATATAATGTCAGATTTCGTATGCGTTCAACAGATGAGGATGGCACTATCTTCCAGTTTAATATGTGGGACGGACTTACATCCACTCCTATAGACTTCAATTTTAATACAGGCATGGTTAAAGTTTATTCATGGATTTATAATGAAAACGGAGCAAAAATAAATAATGATATAACTGTAGATGCGGGCATTACCCATAACGTTTGGTATGACGTAGATATTGAAATTGATTTAACAAGTACTGTTAGCGGAGAATCTGTAAAAATATCTGTTGTTATTGACGATGAAGAAATTGTAAGCGATGCATATTTAGGACATAATGCATCGGGAGTTATGGATAACAGAGGAGCAATAGGAGAAATCGCATGGTTGATAAATAATCGCGGCGATGCCTCGGTTGAAAATACTGCAACAGAGGAAAATCCTGTATTGGCAAGCTTTATGATAGATGACATCGTTATGCTTGAAAATGGCGATCTTACAGAAAATCCTACTGTAAATAATATTACACTGTCAGATGATTTGAAAAAGGCGGAAATAGAATTCAGCAATAATATCAATGAATCTACTTTTAAGAAAATTACAGTTAACGGCAGTGTAGATAACATTGCGGCAATATCAGGAAGCAGTAATGAATGTATGGTCACATTTAAGGAGCTTCTTTCTCCGGGATTTGTTGATTATAAGTTTTCTTTCGCAGGCGTAAAGGATGTTTACGGAAATCGCCTGAACAATGTCAAAAGAATTGTTACAACACGCGATGCAATAGAGAAGATAGGCATGGTAAATTTCTATCAGGATTCTTATCCTGACGATGAAAGTGCTCCTATCAACAGGCTGACCGGATATAAAACAGGGGACAGCATTACCGCAGCATTTAAAGCAATCAACGAATCACTCAAAAATATCAGCACTGCATTGATATTGGTGCAGAAAAGTGCTGATGGAAAAATGAAGGCGGTTGAGGTAGAGGATGCATCAGTTGTTCGGCAGGAGCAAGCTTATAAATCCGCAACGCTGGTGTTAAAGGATTTTGCAGAAGATGATACTGTTGAGGCATATTTGTGGAACAGTCTGCAACAGATGACACCCATTACGGTGGGAAGAAGGATACCGTCCATCACTTACTGATAGAATAATTTGACAACACAAAAATTAATGAGGTAGAGATATGAAGAAAATAATTTCAATTTTACTTTCCTTTATCATGATTCTTGCATTGTCACCTGTGTCGGCTACGCAGGCGGCAGATGTTACAGTAATCTTTGATGAGGATTTCACCGGTGCACCTATAGGTGATGCTCTTTTCGCCACCGGAAACGTAGGTGCCATTTCATGGGGAGTGTTTTATGCAAACTATGGAAATACTACAACCACAATTAAGTTTGATGCTGACCCCGATGACCCTGAAAACCCTGTTGTTTTGTTTGAAAGAACAACAGCGGCAGGCGCATGGCAATATCTGGGACGCAGATTTGGCGGTAGTGTAAGTGCTACGGGAACAATTAAGGACGGAGTACATAATGTTAAATTCCGCATGAGAAAAAAGCCGGGAAGCACGGGAAGAACCTTCCAGTTTAATATATGGGATACATCGGGTTCATCTCCCATAAGCTTTGACTTTAAGGAAGACACCGTAACTATGAATGCTACGCCCACAGGCTATGCAGTAGGAAATGTACCGATTCACGATGATAAGTGGAACGATGTAGAGTTAGAAATTGACCAGAGAGATTCCGGTCCTGTGAAGTTAACGATTTATGTTAACGGAGTGTTGGCAATAGAAAACTGCGGATTAAGAATTGACGGTACGGCAACAGCCAACAATGGTAATATTGGTGAAATAGCATGGAGAATAAGTCCTGCAGCAGATACCGCAACAGAGGGTATTGACAGTGACGGTTTTTACGCCAGATTCATGCTTGACGATGTACTCTTTACAAAAATTGATGCTTCTGCTGTAAAGGCAGTAAAACTCTCGGAAGATTTGGAATCGGCAGAGATTGAGTTCACTCATACAATTGATGAAACAACTCTGGAAAATATGGTGATTGATAAGCTTAACGATGATTCCGATGACAATGCTGATAATATTGGAAGCATAACGGGAGAGGGCAGAAAATATACAGTTGAGTTTAACAACCCGCTTGTTCCCGGATTCGTTGATTACAGATTCTCTTTCGACGGTGTAAGCGATTTTTACGGTAACAGTCTTGATGGCATTGAAAAAATTGTTACAACCTCAAAGCTTGGAGAGATAGATTTTTACGATGACTTAGAACCGGATGATGACAGCACTCCCATTGAGGATCTTAGCGGCTACGATACAGGCGACAGTATTACAGCGGCCTTTAAATCGTTGAATAATTCAACAGAAGATATCGGTGCAGCATTGATAATGGTACAAAGAGGCACTGATGGTACAATTAAGTCGGTTTCAGCTGCCGATGCATCAACTACTGCACAGGTACCGGAATATAAGGCTGCAGTGTTGGAATTGAAAAATTATGTGGCAGGAGATACAGTTGAAGCATATTTGTGGAACAGTATAGCAGGCATGCTTCCCCTTGCAGATGGAAAGGAAATAACATCTGACACGAAAAATCCCATTTCTGTAGGTAAGGGAAGCGCACTTTTAGATTCAGAAGACAGCATTAGTGCCGATTTGACGAATCCCTCTTCGGATAATATGAAAATAACCGTTTCGGGAACTGCAGCAAAAGCGGATTCATCTGTTACGGCATATGTACTTAAACCAAGCGAAGGGTTAGCTAGTCCTACTGTTAATGACCTTACTTTTGAAAATTTTGCTACACTGATTGATTTTGTTGGTCAGTCAGTTTCTGACGAAGAGGGCAACTATAATTTTGATTACATTGTAACAAACGGTCAGGAGGGTAAGACCTACAATTCATATGTTAGCGGATATGCTGTTGAAGAGAATAAAAACGCAGGTATCATTTTCTTCTCTGCTCCCTTTGTGCGTTTGGTAGTTGACACTGTAGCAGCTGCAAGTGCAGAAGATATTGCCGATATGCTTGCAGAGGGTAAGTATATTACAGATTTGGCAGATTTCAGTGATTTTACAACAGATGATATTTTGCTTAATTCTGTGCTGAATCTTGATTTGAGCGGATATAACGCTTTGACAAACTATACAACAAAAGAAAACTTTAAAGAGCGCGTTGCTATAGCACTGAAAGAGGGAAGTTTTGACAAAAAAGAGGATATCGCTCAAATATTTGACCAAAGCGTGACAACTCAAACCACAAATGAAAACACATATAAAGAGCTGCTCGCAACAATCAATGCCGATGGGTGGAGTGAGCTTGAGGAAACATTGAATGATGAAACAAACAAATCTCTGACACAGCTTGATTGGGAAGGAAGCTATGCATCAATAAAGGACAACAGCGAAAAGACAGAAGTTCTTTACAAGAAACTTGCAAATGAATATACCTTCGGGGATTTCGACGAACTTCGCGCGGCATTTGAAAACGAATCAAAAGCACTCATCCTCACGGAAAACGGCGGCACTGATGACGACGATGACGGCGGTGACAGCACTGGTAGCACTGGCAGTGGTGGCAGTGGTGGCGGAGGAGGTCGTAAAGATGTTTCCTATGACACTGAGCTGGGTACATCGGGCGAACTTGAAGTTCTCGATACAAAAACAGATGTAAAGATAAACTTTGATGATTTAGATAGTGTACCTTGGGCAAAGGATGCAATCGTGGCTTTGGCACAGGAGGAAATCTTAGCCGGCATGGGTGACAATAAATTTGCACCTGATGTTAATGTTACTCGTGAACAGTTTATAAAAATGGTGGTTCTGGCATTTGACCTTTATGATGAAAATGCACAGGCACGGCAATTTATGGACGTGGGCATCAATTCATGGTATGAAAAGTATGTAGCAAGTGCCGTTAATTGCGGAATTATTTACGGAATGGATGAAGAGCATTTTGGAGTAGGCAAGGAGTTATCCAGAGCGGAGATGGCAGCAATGCTTGACAGAATTTGCAAGTATAAAGGAGTTGTGCTTTCTGATAAGACTGAAAATTCAGATTATGCGGATTCTGCAGACATTCCTCCTTATGCATATGAAAGTATTATGGCAATGTCCAGAGCAGGTATAATGAATGGTGTGGGAAATAACACCTTTGCACCGCAGGAGAAAACAACCCGTGCTATGGCGGCACGTGTTATATGGCTGTTGAGAGGAGAGAAGTAAATGAAAAGAATTGTAGCTTTAATTGTTTGTATGTGTCTTTTGCCTATCTTTCCTGCAGCCTCCTACGGAGCGGAGAGTAGCATTGGTACACAAAGTACAGAATATACAGAGGCAGTTGAAACCCTGGCAGCTCTGAAAGTGCTGGAGGGTGATGATGAAGGAAATCTGATGCTTGATAAGGTGCTTACCCGTGCAGAATTTGTCACCATACTGGTACGCTTACTCAATACGGATTTTGGAAGCTCAGGAGTGTATTTTGAGGATGTTCCTGCTGACCATTGGGCGGCATCGGCAATTGGTACAGTGTCAGCACTGGGTATAGTACAGGGAATAGACGAAACGCACTTTGCACCGGAGGCTCCGCTTGCCATTGAGGAAGCAGTGAAAATGTTGGTAACTGTTCTTGGTTATGAGCCTATGGCAAAAGGAAAAGGCGGTTATCCAAACGGCTATATGGCTGTGGCACATGATTTACGCCTTTTGCGTAGGGTTGAATCAAGCCCCGGTATTATCGTGAAGCGTGCATCGACAGCTGAACTGATATTTAATGCACTGGAGGCAGAAATTGTAATTGAGGAAGCATATACAAACGGTGAAGTCTCAGCATCAATATATGAAAATTCCTCACTTCTTCACGAAAAAATGAAGATAAGAAAGGGCAGCGGAATCGTTACTGCTAACGAAGTTACAAGCTTGTCAAAATCAGGCGGTCTCAGCGAGGGAAAGGTTAAAATAGGAAATAAAATATTTTCTGCAGAACAAACAGGCGCAGAAAACCTGCTGGGATATACTGTAACATATTATTCTGATTGTTCCGAGCATGAAGATATAGAGCCGCTACTCTATGTACGTGTGGCTGAAAATAAAAATGAAACTATTACCATTTATTCAAGAGATATTCAGCCATCTTCAAATATTACAGAGATGGTATATGCGCAGAATGGAAAAACACGGACGAAGAAAATATCTACACTGGCAGATATTATGTACAATGGTATGGGAACCGGTGGTACACACACAGATGTCATACCAGAAAGTGGATATGTAACACTGGTAGATAATAACTGCGATAATCTGGCTGATGTTGTGTTGGTTTATGATTTTACCACTTTTGTGGCAGATACCGTAAGCGTGGTGACAAATATAGCGTATGATTCAAAGGATGCAAGCAAGTTTGTTCAGCTTGACCCGGAAAGTGATGAATATGTATTTGCAATCTTTGAAAACGGAGTAAGGACTGATTTTAATAGCATCCGTGCAGGCAGCACCCTTTCCGTTGCTAAAAGTACAAACACGTCAGGTAAAAAGCAGATTACAGTTCTCGTTTCCAACAAATCTGACACAGGAGTGATTTCTGCTATCGGTGACTCAGAAGCGGTAATCAATGAAGAAACCTATCATATAATGAACGGCTTAGAAACGACGCTAAAGAAGCTTTTAGGAAAAGAGACGGTATTTTATATAAATGCATTTGGTGAAATTGCAGGAACGGACAAGGAAACAGAATCCTCGTTTGAATACGGATATCTTATAGCATACGGAACATCGGGTACACTTTCAAAAAAGACAGAGCTTAAAATATTAACAGAGCGGGGAAAGGTAGAGATATTTACTGCAAAAAAGGAAATATCTCTTGACGGAAAGACTAAGGAAAAAGCCGAGAGTGCTATTACACAGCTTTCTGCAACGGAGCGTAATGACTCATGGGCAAGCAGTCGTGAGGATTACGCGAGTGGTGCTTATAAGGTGAAAGGTCAGCTCATACGTTACCGCACCAATTCAAAAGGTGAAGTAACTGCTATAGACACAACTGCCCCTGGTAGTGGAGGTGATGGGGATACCCTTACCCCCGTGACAGATGAAGGTTTTCCTCGTCCTAACAATTTCAGGCATAATGCGGGTGGATTTGGAAATCGTGATAAGAATTTTGTTATCGACGGAAACACCAAGGTATTTTTAGTGCCTGCTGGAGATGCGATGAATGATGATTCCTATTACGGTGCAACAAACAACACCTACTTTTCAGGTGTTCAATGGTTTGAAAATAAAATTGAATGCTATGATATGAGTGATTCTATGTGTATGGGTGCTATGATTGTGGATGCAGTAACACGGGCAAATGCAGATGTTCCTACATATAACCCCATATTCCCTGTGGAAAAAATCAGCGTCATAACAGATGTTGATGGAACAGAAACCTACAAAATTACAGGCACAGTAAACAATATGGAAAAATCCTATGTTTTACTGGATAAGGATGTGCTTAACTATAATGTACTGGTGAGAAATCCAAGTGTCTTGGATGCAACAGTCAGTGTTACCAAAACTGTTAAAGTAGGTGACATGATACAGTGCGGTGCAAACTCTGACGGCAGAGTTATCAGAATACTGGGATTTGTACCGGGAATGACTGATTCTACAGAAATAGCCCCCATGGGATTTGTTGCTTACGGACAGGACTTGTTACGTGCTCACGCAGGATTGGGGGCAGTAATAGGAAGATTAACTGTTATGGATGGACTTAATATCGTGGTTGATACGTTGGAAACATCAGTTTATAAATCCGCATTCCCGTTTGCGCTGACACCCTCTACTCCGGTATCTATCTATAACGTTGCGGATAGGAAGAACTCATCCTGCACCGTTGATGAGCTTGTTAAGCACGTTAATAATGTAAACTCCAGAGTTGCGGTTGTTACCAAGTTCGGCGCAATTTCTGAGGTTATAATATATAATTTTGAATAAAAAGAAAGGAAAGATGGTTATGAAGAAAGTGAAAAAGCTTTCAGTTCTTCTCCTTTGCGCTGTTATGCTACTTGCAGGCTGCGGCAAGGGCGGAACTGAAAAGACCGCGGTGGACAACAATGCAGATTTGTCGAAGTATCCCATTGAAACTGATGTAACACTCAGCTATTTCAGGGCAATGCCGGTAAACGTTGCTACACTTGTTGAAAATTACGGTGAGACAGAGTATGCGAAGGAATTTGAAAAACGTGTAGGCGTTAAGATTGAGTACCTTCACCCCGGCGCAAATGCAATTGTGGAGGCACTTAACCTGATGGTTGCATCCGATGAGCTTCCCGACATAATTGAATATGCGTGGGCGTTTGACTATGTGGGAGGCCCTGCAAAGGCAATCCTTGACGAGGTAATAATCCCTCTCAATGATTACAAGGAATATGCTCCCAATTTCTTTAATCTTTTGAAAGAAAACAGAGAGTATGACAGAGCATCCAAAACAGATGACGGTGAGTATTATGGTTTCCCAATGATACAGAATGGGCCGCTCCTTTCAATCTCAGCAGGCCCTGTTGTAAGAGCAGACTGGCTTCGTGAGCTTGGTATCAGCGAGCCTGAAACGATTGCAGAGTGGGAAGCAATGCTTACAGCATTTAAGGAGAAGAAGGGTGCAAAAGCTCCGCTTTCATTCAATTACGGATTGTCAAATCAGTTCTTCGCATTCTTAGATGCACCCAAGGCACCCTACATCGAAGACGGTAAGGTGGTTTACGGTGCAGCTCAACCCAAATTCCGCGAAGCACTTGGAATTGCACATGACTGGTTTAACAAAGGCTTGCTTGACAAAAATATTGCTTCTGTTGACGGCAAGATGGCAGGCAGCCAGATTCTTTCAGGTGATACAGGCGCATCCTTTATGAGCGGCGGCAGTGGCCTCGGTCCCCATATTATATCAGGTCAGGCTGAAAATCCCGACTTTGATTTGATAGGTGTAAGATACCCCACTAAAAACAAGGGAGAGATTAACTATTCAACACCTACATCAAGACCTATCGGCGGTGCATACACAGCGTCTATATCAACACAGTGTACAAACCCTGCAATTGCAGCAAAGGTACTTGACTATGTATATAGCGAAGAAGGTCAGATACTCACAAACTTTGGTATAGAGGGTAAGACCTTTAACATGGTTGACGGTGTTCCTACATATTCTGACCTTATTATGAAAAACCCTGACGGATTGACAATCTCACAGGCACTTGGTATGTATGTTAAGTCAGGTATCGGTGCATATGGTGTTGTAGACGAGGGATATATCAAGCAGTATTACGAGCTTCCTCAGCAGAAGAAGGCACTTGAGGCTTGGACAATTGGTGCAGAAAAGTCAATGATGAGAGGACTTCCCACCATTACTCCCAAGAGTGAGGAGCTTTCTGAGTATGCCAACATCATGAATGAGGTGGATAAGTACCGTGACCAGATGATAATTAAATTTATCACAGGTATCGAGCCTCTGGATAAGTTTGATGAATATGTTGAAACAATGAACAAATACGGTCTGGAGCGTGCAATGGAAATTCAGACTGCAGCACTTAAAAGATACGAAAAACGATAAGGTGGTTAAAGCATGAAAATTAAGGTTTCCTTGGCACAACGCATATTTGACATATTAAATGTGATTTTTATGCTATTTATGATTGTTATAATGATTTATCCTGTATGGCATGTTGCCTGTGCGTCCTTTTCCGACAGTAATATACTCTTGGGACATCAGGGACTCTTGCTTGTGCCCAAAGGATTTAACACAAATGCATACAGTGCAGTTTTTACAAACAAAATGATAGGCGTAGGCTATAAAAACACGATGATTATACTTGTATGCGGCGTAGCAATCAATATGATAATGACCACACTTGCCGCATACTGCCTATCAAGAAAAAATCTGTATCTTGGTAAGCTTGTTATGAAGATGATTACCATTACCATGTTTATCAGTGGCGGACTTATCCCATCGTATCTGCTTATTACACGTACGCTTAATATGAATAATTCGCTTCTGGCACTTATACTGCCGACAGCAATCAATACCTATAACTTTATCATTATGCGAACATCGTTTATGCAGATACCTGAGGCGCTTATTGAGTCAGCCCGTCTTGACGGAGCAACACACCTGCAGGTTTTAACAAGAATTGTTGTTCCTACATCTACGTCTATTCTTGCTGTTATGGTGCTCTACTACGCAGTAGGGCACTGGAACGCATGGTTTAATGCCAGCATCTATCTGAAAGACCGTACACTTTTCCCGTTGCAGCTGGTACTTAGGGAAATACTTATTCAGAATGATACCTCTGCCATGACAGATGCCATGGCAGCTGACCAGCATGCGATAGGCGAATCCATTAAATACGCAATCATTATGGTAGCGACAGTTCCCATACTGTGCGTGTATCCGTATCTGCAGAAATATTTTACCAAGGGCGTTATGATTGGCGCAGTAAAGGGGTGAGCATATGAAAAAGACAAATAACAAATTTTCCTTCAGGGAGCAGGGCACTTTATTAAAAAAGGACCTGTATGCCAACAGGGAAGTATATTTCCTGCTTATCCCGGTAGTTGTATTTTACATAATTTTCTGCTATATGCCAATGTATGGTGCGCTTATCGCCTTTAAGGATTATGCACCGAAACTGGGCGTTACGGGAAGTCCGTGGGTTGGGTTTAAGCATTTTGAAATGTTTTTCAACAGCCCGTCCTTCTTAACCATATTATGGAATACAGTCAGAATCAGTCTGTATTCTCTGCTGGTTGAATTTCCTGCACCTATAATTCTGGCAATGCTTATAAATGAACTGCGAAATGCCCGCTTTGCTAAAGTAGTGCAGACGGCAACATATCTGCCGCACTTTATATCTCTTATAGTAGTTTGCGGTATGATAAAGGATTTTACCCGTGATACAGGTATTATTACGCAGCTTCTCAGTCTGTTTGGTGTGCCTGAGGTATCGCTCCTTGGTTACCCGCAGTACTTTCTGCCCATTTACATTGGCTCTAACATATGGCAGGATGTAGGCTGGAGCAGTATCATATATCTGGCGGCACTTACAGGTGTTGACCCCCAGCTTTATGAGGCAGCGAAAATTGACGGTGCCAATAAATGGCAGCAGACAATTCATGTAACACTGGTAGGTATTATGCCGACTATTATCACTATGCTGATACTTCGAATGGGCTCAATACTTTCTGTTGGATATGAAAAGATTATTCTTCTGTATAACGATGCTACACTGGAGGTTGCAGACGTAATCTCAAGCTACGTGTACAGAAAGGGTATCTTAGAGCAAAGCTGGAGCTTCTCAACAGCGGTTAACCTGTTTAACTCTGTTGTTAATCTTGTTTTCCTGCTGATAACAAATAAAATCAGCAGTAAGGTTAACGAAACCAGTCTTTGGTAATTTGACTTAAATTTAATTAAATAATATAATAAAGGAGAGATTTCTATGAAAAAATTATTAGGAAAAACCCTCTGCCTGATTATCGCTTTTTGTATGCTGCTTTCCTGCATACCTGCTTTTGCAGCAGATGCACAGGAGAGTAAGCCTACAGTATTCGTGATAGGTGACTCTACCGCACAGCGCTACGCCTATCCTACAGGTAATCTTGCAGACATTCAGACAACCTTAACCGGTTGGGGACAGGTGCTTTACAACTATTTTAAGGATAGCTGCACAGTAAGCAACTGGGCACGCAGCGGTGAAAGCACGAAAAGGCTCTACAACACATGGTGGAGCAGTGTTCTGGGTAAGGTAAACTCAGGTGACTATGTTCTTATCCAGATGGGTCATAACGATACTAATGCTAACAATGATGAGTGCTATACTATTGCGAATGCAGAAGAGGAAGCATGGGGAGAAGAAGCCGAAAGTAAAATTTCGACTGATAATTATATCGACGGCTCCTATAAGTATTACTTAGACCTTTATGTTGAGGCAATCAAGGCAAAAGGAGCATATCCCATCCTTGTATCTTCGATAGAGCGTTATGACGCTGCATTCTATGTTGCTTCTGCCGATGCAACCAGTTTAAGTTACTTTAATGAGTTAGGTAAGCAGGAAGACCCCGCAAGCAGCACTTTATACCTCTATGTAGAGGCAATGGAGAAGGTTGCTACGGAAAATGATGTTCCTTTCATTGACGTATGGACAGATTTCAGAGCAATGCTTCACAATCTTGGCTCATATGAATCAATACAGTTATTTAATAATTATAGCACCGACAGAGTACACCTTAACAGAAAGGGTGCTATGGAAACCGCAAAACTTTTTGCACAGAAGCTTAGTACTGACAGCCATGATTATTCACAAGCACTGTCAGCTTACCTTATAGATGATATCGACGCAGTTCAGGATGCAGGAATTCCTACATCCACCCCCATTATTTCAGAGGACTTTAACGGTGCATATACAGACGGTGCAAAGGCCGGAGTTCCTTATAACGGTTGGGTAAAACAGGACAGTGGTCAGCTCGTTAAAAATAAAGGCTTTGAGTATTATAAAAACGGCAACGGGGACGAAGATTTTGCCATGGCGTTCACCAGTACAGAAGCCACCGGTGATTTGGCGCGCTATACACTTCAGTATGATTTGGAAAAGCCCGTTACCGAAGGATATGTAAAGCTTAGCTTTAAGATGTTTGCACCTGAAGGCACACCCGCTGATGTAATTATGGGAATCAGCTTTGGCGGCAACGAAAGAATTCTTCGTACAGCGCCGGCTTCAGGGTCAACATATTCTGTAGGTCAGTGGCATACCTTTGACTTCTATCTGGATGTTAAAAAAGGTTTAATGGTTGACTATATAGACAATAAAATTTTGCACAATAATTTTAACGCAACTTTGGACGGCTTAAAGTTTGTACACTTCGGTCTTTGGAGAACTGAGGCGAAGAATGCAAAGATATGTATTGACGACGTTTCTCTCAGCTATATAGATGAGGAAACCTTCAACGCAGCTGCAAGAATACTTCCGGAGGGTGTGC
>SVJI01000023.1 GCA_015069065.1 Oscillospiraceae bacterium
AACTCAGGAGCTACAGCATTCTGTTTCACTTTAACGACTCACACCGACCGCCGTCTCTCTCAAAAGCTCCGCAGACGCACTCTCCATCACTGTTTTTAGGTATTAAATTCAACTAACGTGTATATATTAACATATAAAGCAAGCCTTGTCAACTATTTATTTGAATTTCATATTGATAATTGACACAATTCGACATTTATGGTATAAATATAATATACAGTATAATAACTTATAGAAAGGTTGCGTAACGAATTATGAAGAAACTATGCGCACTTTTCATAGCTGTGATAATCGCAGCGACAAATATTGTTTCTTACTCCTACGAGGATACCTCTGTAAACCTGCTTGTTAACGGCAATAAGGTATCTTTCCTTTTTGCGCCTGTTATACGTGACGGTGTCACATACGTTGATGTGAAAACTCTTTCAGCAAAGCTCGGGTTAAGCTATAAGTCCTATGACGCACCAAACAGTATCGTGATAAGTAATTCCCGTGTATCTATGTGTATTATCCCTGGGGAAAGCATTGCAACTGTTGCAGACCTGACAGGAAAAAGCGATAACGAGTTTTTCTATAAATTTCTTACAGCAGCACCCATCTATATTGGAAAACATCTGGCAGTTGCAGCGCGTGATATTTCTTCTGTGTTTGGCTACGCACTGACTCATAACAAAGAAACCAACACAGTTTATTTTGGTTATGCACCGCAGATGATTTCTGATGCTACCCGTGAAAACATACATCAGCGTGCCTATTATTTTCAAAATCAGGAGGAATTCTCCCTCCCATCGTATGGCAGCGGATACTGCTGGGCATGTTCGTACGCCATGCTGCTGACAAATATTACAGGGACAAGGATAACTCCCTCTGATGTTGCAGCCATAAATCTTACCAAAGGCACCAGTGGGGCATACTGTTATCACAACGAGATAGTGTCAGCGTTTAATGTTAAATTTGTTTCTGCGCTTTCTTTGGACAGCCCCTATTACGCAGGACGCGCAGACGCATCTGGAGGAACCTACATAAATAATCCATATAAAGATGACTCTGTTGTCCGCGCTGCACTAAAAGAAGCTTTGGATATGCATCCTGCAGGAATAATGGTTCGTTATGCTGATTTTCCGCACACTATGCTTGCTGTAGCTTATGAGGGAGATATAATCTTATTTAACGACCCTGCTCCGTCGGGGTCAGGAACCTATTCAAACACGGGACACTACCAAGGAGTTCCTTTCTCGGAAACCTGTGTTGCAAAAAAAGGATTCTCCCTTTCTGATGTCACGTTTATACAGGCTATCTCTTATTAAAAATTTTAAGTTTTTTTAAAAAAAATATGTACATCTGAAATAAGATGTGGTAGAATAAGTTCATCTGTAAAAGTAAGGAGTTTTTGATATGGAAAAATTGTACCAAGGAAAAACAAAGGACGTTTATAAGCTTGACAATGGTAATGTAATGCTCAAGTTTAAGGATGACTGTACAGGTAAAGACGGCGTTTTCGATCCTGGTGAAAATTCAGTTGGTCTTACTATTGAGGGTATCGGCAAAGCAAATCTTGAAACCTCTATTCACTATTTCGAATTACTTAAGAAGGCAGGCATTAAGACACACTATGTAGGAGCTAATCTTGATGATGCTACTATGGAAGTTCTTCCGGCTACTGTTTTTGGTCACGGGCTTGAAGTTATCTGCAGACTTGTAGCAACAGGCAGCTTTATTCGCAGATATGGTGAATATATTGAGGATGGTACTGTTCTTGAAGGTGGCTACGTTGAATGTACATTTAAAAACGATGAAAAAGGCGATCCCCTTGTTACAGGAGAAGGTCTTGCTGCACTTGGTGTTATGACTCCTGAAATGTTCGAAAGCATGAAAGAGCAGACACTCGCTATTACAAAGATCGTTGCTGATGACCTTAAGTCAATCGGCCTTGATTTGTGGGATATTAAGTTTGAGTTTGGTTATAACAACAATGAAGTTATCCTTATCGATGAGATTGCTTCCGGAAACATGCGTGTTTACAAGGACGGAAAGATAGTTGATCCTGTTGAGCTTACAAAGCTTATCAACAACAGATAAATAATTCAAATAGAGTAAAAAATGACGTTGCACAAAAATGCAACGTCATTTTTTTACTGTAACTTTTAATTTTTTAAGCTATGCATTGGTGCAGGAATTCTGCCGCCTCTGTTTATAAAGTCTGCACATCCAAACTTACTAACCGGCATTACAGGACCATATCCAAGAAGTCCGCCGAACTCTACAACGTCACCAACTTTTTTGCCCGGTGCAGGAATAATTCTGAGTGCAGTTGTCTTTGTATTAACAACTCCGATTGCAACTTCATCCGCTAATATTCCCGAAATGGTCTCTGCACTTGTATCACCGGGGACTACAACCATATCAATACCAACAGAGCATACACAGGTCATAGCCTCAAGCTTTTCAAGAGAGAGCGCACCGCATTTCACGGCATCTATCATTCCGGCATCCTCGCTCACAGGAATAAAGGCTCCGCTGAGTCCACCAACATATGACGATGCCATTACCCCACCTTTTTTAACAGCATCATTTAACAGTGCAAGCGCCGCCGTAGTTCCGGGTGCACCGCATTTTTCAACACCCATTTCCTCTAATATATGCGCTACACTGTCGCCTATCGCAGGAGTGGGTGCTAATGATAAATCTACAATGCCAAATTGTGCATTGAGTCTGTTTGCAGCTTCGGATGCCACAAGCTGACCCATACGAGTAATCTTAAACGCTGTTTTCTTAATTGTGTCAGCTACAACACCAAAATCCTCCCCTTTTACCTTTTCAAGGGCTTTCTTTACAACGCCAGGGCCGCTGACACCAACATTTATCACACATTCTCCCTCGCCTGTTCCGTGGAAAGCACCTGCCATAAAAGGATTATCCTCTACTGCATTGGCAAAAACCACCAGCTTTGCACAACCAAAGCCATCGTGTTCTGCAGATAATTGTGCGGTTTTTTTAATTATTCTTCCCATATGTGCTACTGCATCCATGGAAATACCTGCCTTAGTAGAACCTACATTCACACTCGAACAGATTCTATTAGTGGTACAAAGTGCTTCGGGGATTGTTTCAATAAATTCATACTCTCCCTTGGTATAACCCTTTTGTACCAACGCAGAATATCCTCCGATAAAGTTAACTCCTGTGGTATCTGCCGCACGGTCAAGTGCCCTTGCAAATTTAACATAATCTCCGCACGCAGAACCAACAATTGAAATCGGGGTAACGGAGATACGCTTGTTAATAATCGGTATTCCATACTCCCTTTCCAGTTGTTCTCCCACAGGAACAAGTTTTTCTGCAAGACGAGTTACCTTATCGTAAACTTTATTCGCTGCTACATCTGCATCCTGACCTATACAATCAAGCAATGAAATTCCCATTGTAATTGTACGTATATCAAGATGCTCGTTATCTATCATATTAATAGTTTCCATTATTTCAAAAGGGTTTATCATTTTATGCTGTTCCTTTCCTGCCACAAATTATATCCTGTGCATCGAATCAAAAACTTTTTTATGCCTTACATGTATTTTTTGTCCTAATTCCTCACCGAGCGTTTTAAGCTGTGAAGCGGCTTTTGAAAAAGACACTTTGGAATTAGACATATCCACAACCATAACCATTAAAAATTGTTCATCATAAGTAGTCTGGGTAATATCGATAATGTTGATTTCATTTTCTGCAAGAAGCGCGCTGACTCTTGCAATAATACCGACACTGTCCCTGCCTATAACTGTAATTACAGATTTCAAAACGATTCCTCCTTGGCGATTTCCAACCACAACAAAGCCATGCGGCGTATAGTAACTGCATGGCTTTAACTTTTAGTTAAACAGTCTTTCTTTTAATTTCATCAATACATTTTCCGCAGATATTTTTCTCGCTATAAATAAAGATATTTTCTTTAGCACCACAAAATATACAGGAAGGGTTGTACTTTCGTAGTACAATACTTTCTCCGTCAACGTATATTTCCAGAGGATCGCGTTCAGAAATATCAAGTGTTCTGCGCAACTCGATAGGTAAAACTATTCTCCCAAGCTCATCAACCTTACGTACAATACCTGTAGCTTTCATCAAGATTTCCTCCTCTGCATTTAGCTTATATATAATATAACAAAATTTTACCTACAGGTCAACAGATATTACATTAAAATTTAAATTAAAAGTAATAATTCTAATTTTTGAAACATATCCTCTTATATAAAAACAAATAATGAGGAGCTGTGGAATATGAGGAAATTTTTGGCTGCTATGACTGCTGCGGCTTATCTTCTTTTAATACAAACATCTGCTTTTGCCGCCGAGTACATTCCCGGTGTTAATGTAAAATCAATGCTTTTAATGGAAGCTTCAAGCGGTAAAATTCTATATGAAAATAACTCCCACGAATCTTTGCCACCGGCGAGTGTTACGAAGATAATGACCATGCTTTTAATTTGTGAAGCATTAGAAAGGAAAGAAATTACTCTCGATACGCAAATCACAGCAAGCGAACGTGCCAAAAGTATGGGCGGAAGCACAATATTTCTCAATACAAACGAGGTTATGAGTCTGAATGATTTACTCAAAGGTATCGCAGTTGCCAGTGCAAACGATGCCTGTGTCGCAGTTGCAGAGCATATGTGCGGAAGTGTCGAGGCATTTGTAGATGTTATGAATACACGCGCGAAGGAGCTTGGGATGAAAGACACAAATTTTGTAAATTGTAATGGGCTTGATGCTGAAAATCATCATACAAGTGCGTATGATATAGCTATAATGAGCAGGGAACTTCTGAAACACAAAATGATTGAAAAATATACTACTATATGGATGGACTCTTTGCGGAACGGTCAGTTCCAGTTGGCAAACACAAATAAGCTCATACGGTTTTACAAAGGCGCCAACGGTCTTAAAACAGGCTCTACCAATAACGCAGGATGCTGCATAAGTGCAACCGCAAAAAGGGATGGCATGCAGCTTATAGCCGTTGTAATGGGAGCATCGACAAGCAAGGAACGTTTCAATGCGGCGAGTGAAATGTTAAATTACGGATTTTCCAACTTCACAGTAAGTACCTACGGAGAAAAAAATTCAGAGGTGTGTGAAGTACCTGTCCTTTACGGTACAGAAAAACACATTATAGCACGTTCACAGAACAATACCTCTGTAGTAATCGGAAAAGCTGATAAGGAGAATTTAAAAACACACCTTAACATCCCTAAAGAAGTTAAAGCCCCAATTAAAAAAGGTGATATTATTGGAGAAATGGTCGTAACACTCAATGGAGAAACTTTAGCAAAAACAAATTTAATATGTGACAGGACTGTAAAGAAAAAGAATGCTGCAGATTATTTCATATATCTTTTTAAAGGAATGTTAACATATAAAAAGTGACGGTAATCCGTCACTTTTTATATGTTAATCTGCCAACACTTTTCGTTAAATTATAAATAGAGTTTGAAAGTTCCTTTGTAATCTCTTCTTTTTTTACACGCCACTTCCAGTTATCTCCCAATGTTGAAGGCGTGTTAATTCTGGCACTGTCATCTTTTCCCAGAAAATCCTGAAGAGGTATAATACAAACATTTGCATTACTTCGCATTACCAGACTTAACAGTGGTAAATATATTTTATCGTCAGGAGTAAAAAAGTCACCCAGATACCGCCTTACAGACGTTCTTTCCGAGTCTGTAATTGCGGCAAACCATGACACTAAGGTATGATTATCATGCGTTCCGGTATATACCACACAGTTTTCAGGATAATTGTGGGGTATATGGTCATTGGATGAATCAATATCTCTATGGTCGAATGCAAATTGCAGCACTTTAATTCCGCAAAAGCCGCAATTTGCCAACAGCCTTTTTACCCCAGGAGTTATAAAGCCTAAATCCTCTGCAATGACATTTTTGTTTCCAAGTTTTGCTTTGACGGTTTTGAACAGTTCCTCGCCCGGCGCCTTTTGCCATTTTCCGTTCACAGCATTTCTATTTCCATATGGAATTGCATAATATTCATCAAACCCGCGAAAATGGTCAATACGCACATAGTCATACAGTTCAAACGTATGACGCATTCGGGATACCCACCATGAAAATTGCTCTGCTTTATGAAAATCCCAATTATAAAGAGGATTGCCCCATAACTGCCCCTCAGCAGAAAATCCATCCGGAGGACACCCCGCAACAGCAATTGGTACAAGCTTATTATCAAGCTGAAACAGTTTAGGGTTAGACCATACATCCACACTATCCATTGAAACATATATCGGAATATCTCCAATTATGGAAATTCCTTTAGTGTTTGCATATTTTTTAAGTTTATCCCACTGCTCATAAAACAGATATTGCACAAACTTAACAAAACCTATTTCTTTATCGAGCAGCTCTGTATATTTTACGAGTGCCTCGGGGGTTCTGTATTTTATTTCATCCGGCCAGGACATCCATTCCTGTCCTGAAAAATGTTCTTTAATTGCAGTAAAAAGCGCATATTCATCGAGCCAAAAGCCATTCTTTTCTGTAAAGCATTTATATCCGGTATCATTTTCAACATTTGTTCTCTCGTATGCCAATCTCAGGAGTTTGCTTCGATTAACATATAGTTTTTCATAGTCAATTACATCTTCCCTGTTTCCAAAGTCGACAGCCAGACATTCGCTTTCTGTGAGAACGCCGTTTTCAATCAATGCTTCCAAATCAATAAAGTACGGATTTCCTGCATACGCCGAAAAGGACTGATACGGGGAATCCCCAAAGCCTGTTGGACCAAGTGGCAGTATTTGCCAAAAGGATTGTCCGCTTTTCTCAAGGAAATCTGCAAATTCATATGCATCCTTTGAAAAACAGCCTATTCCATATTGTGACGGAAGGGATGCAATTGGAAGAAGTATTCCTGATTTTCTCATAACAGCTTATTCTCTCTTTCTATTTCAACTAAAACCCCATAATGGTCAGAGATTTCTTCTCCGTTAATATTATTAAACAAGCGCACGGATGAAACAACAATTTCTTTATTTTTACTGAAAATATAATCTATTCTCATTTTATTTTCACTGTCAACCTCTTTCCATCCTGCAATTTTCCCCTTTACTGTATATCCCTCGTCCTTTATTATGGCTTCCTGATAAGTGTCGTACCATCCACACGAACAGACAAGGTCATATCCCTCTCCCCGAACATGGGATGCAGAATTAAAATCCCCTAAAAGAAATACATTGTTATATGGCTGCAGCTTATTATTGACTTTTTCCCACTGTTTTAAAAACGGCTCCTCCGAATCATCCCACCATCCGAAATGAAGATTACAAAAATAATCATTTCCACATTTTAACAATAATCCTTTACGTGTTTTCCAATTAGAAAATTCTTCGCACGCACTAATCTGGAATGTTTTGGTATCACAAAACGGCTGTTTTGTAAGAAAGGCTAAGCCCTCCTCAAACTTACCATATCCCTGCTTGATTCCTGCCCATACCATATTGTAGTCAGCACCGTTTTCCCGAAGCATTTCCATAATCCGGAGTGCGTGATTATCCTTTCTCAAAGGAACAGTTCCAATAAAGGATTGGTTATCAACAATCTCTTCGCCTAATGTTTGATTTACCTCCTGCATAGCAATAACATCAGGGTAGTGCTTCAAAATACCACGTACAAACTCTCTGCATTTTCTGTCATATTCTTCTTCGAGCAGACTATGAGTGTTTATAGTTAATAGTTTCAATGGGCACCTCATTATAAAATATCATTGATGTCAGATTTTATAACATCCGCTTTTGGTCCATATACTGCCTGAATACCTGTCCCTTTCTTAAACAAGCCAAGTGCGCCCTCTTTTTTCCATGCCTCTGCATCAGCTACTTTGTCAGGGTCAACAACTGTCACCCTTAACCTTGTCATACATGCATCAACAAGGGAAATATTCTCTCTTCCGCCAAGCAAAGCTATTATACGTTCAGCCTGACTATCTCCCCCACTTTTTACTATAGCCGGAGAGTCCTCTTCTGCTGTATCAGTATAATTTCCTAATCTGCCCGGTGTTGCATATTTAAACTTCCCTATCATATAATACGCAACAAAATAGCCTACAGCAAAGAATATGATAACTGCAAGTATAAAGTTGATGATATCTCCTACCAAACCTGCCCTTATTGAAATAGGCGTACGGGTTAATAATTCAAGATTTCCAAAGGAATGTAACCTCAAGTTTACTACACCCGCGGATGCAAATGCCAATCCCTGAAGTAATGCATACACAATATAAAGAGGAATGGCACAGAACATAAACATAAACTCAATAGGCTCAGTTACACCTGTAAGGAATACTGCCAGTGCTGTTGAAACAAACATTGACTCGTATTTCTTTCTTCTGTCTTTATCCACACGTCTGTACATAGCCAATGCAACACCCAAAAGAAGTCCGCTTGAGCCTATCATCTGACCAACCTTGAATCTGGCGGGTGTAATGCTTGTTAAAAGTGTCTGATACGCCTCAATATTACCTGATTCCTTGAAATTTATAAGGTCTGATACCCATGCGAGCCACAATGGGTCCTGACCGAATACAGTTGTGCCTGCATTTAAGCCAGTCTGTATAACATAAGTTCCGCCAAATGAGGTATAGTTCATGGGAATTGTAAGCATATGATGAAGTCCGAATGGTAGCAGCAATCTTTCCAAAGTACCATACACAAAAGGCGCAAATATAGGTGATGTCTGAGAGGAATTTGCAATCCAGATACCAAACGCATTTATTCCCATCTGTACTACCGGCCATACAATTGAAAGCACAACTGAAACTACTACAGACCAGAATATAACAACAAGCGGAACAAATCTTTTTCCGTTAAAAAAGGATAGCACGTCAGGCAGCTTACGATAATTATAATACTTGTTATAAATTATAGCACCGACAAAGCCTGCGATAATTCCCACAAATACACCCATATTCAATGCCGGTGTACCGAGAACTGAGGTAAAGTATCCGTTTACAAGAATTTCCTGACCAAACAGAGTATGCGTTACTGCATTTTCATCTGCCAGCATCTCTGAGGTAACACCAAAGATACTTCCTGTTATATTATTGATAAGAATAAATGAAAGTAATGCCGCAAAGGCACCTCCTGCACGTTCCTTTGCCCATGAACCGCCTATCGCTACGGCAAATAAGATATGAAGATTGCTGATGATTGCCCAGCCTATATTTTCAATAATACTGCTTACAGTTTGCAAAAAACCAATATCTCCGGCAAACATTCCTATAAGCTTACCTATACTAATCATAATTCCTGCGGCGGGCATTACGGCAATTACAACCATTAGAACCTTTCCAAGCTTTTGAAGTAAGTCAAAGGTTTTACTGCTTTTTTTATCGCGGGTGGAAACTTCTTCTTTTTCAGGACGGACCTGTTGTTTGGACTCAACGATTTTCAAAACAGGCGTTTTACCTGCCTCAGCTTCGCCAGATGAATATTTAACGGTTGAATTTTCAGGAATATCACAAATTACCACAGGGGTGACAGGATTTATATTCATCTTTTTTAAATATGACAAATCCACCTCTGCTATAAGGTCTCCCTTTTTTACCTTGTCCCCTGATTTGACATGCACTTTAAAGCCTTTACCCTTAAGCGACACGGTTTCAAGACCAACATGCACCAACACGCTTATACCATCTTCAGAAACAAAGCTGAATGCATGCAGAGAATCTGCAACTGAAATCAACTCGCCATCAACGGGACTTAAAATTTTTCCATCTTTCGGGATTACTGCAATTCCATCACCCAAAATTTTCTGGGCAAAGGTTTCGTCAGGAACTTCTGTTATAGGGATTATTGTTCCACTGAGTGGTGAAATAATATTTTTCATGTTCATCCTCCAATCATATAGTTTATTAAAGTTTCCAAATATCCTCATTATATTCTTTTATAGTGCGGTCTGATGAAAAATATCCGGCACTGCTAATGTTTGTAAGCATTTTTTTCGCCCAGTTAAATCTGTTCTCAAAATCTGAAAAAGCTTTTTCTTTTACGTCTTTGTATGACGTAAAATCAGGGAAAGTCATAAACCAGTCTTTGTTTAAAAGCTCGTTTTGTAATCTCTGCAGCGAATCCTTATTTCCTACTGAAAGCATCTCATCAGACAGGATAAAATCAACTGATTTCTTTATCTCGGGAACTTCCTCGTAATATTTTCTGGGCTTGTAGCTACCATCTTTGTACCTATCAATAACAGTTTTACTGTCATCCCCGAAAATATAGATGTTATCTTTCCCAACCAAATCACAAATTTCCACATTTGCGCCATCCATTGTTCCCAGAATCACAGCTCCGTTCAATATGAATTTCATATTGCCAGTTCCGCTCGCTTCTTTAGATGCCAGAGAAATTTGCTCTGAAATATCACACGCTGGAATAAGCTTTTCCGCAGCAGTTACATTATAATTCTCCACCATAACAACATTCAGGTATTTTTTAACCTCACCATCTTCGCTAAATAGCTTTTGCAGGCATAAAATTAAATGGATAATATCCTTGGCAATAGTATATGCGGGAGCTGCTTTTGCACCAAAGATTGCAGTTATTGGTCTTGTCGGAATTTTACCCGACTTTATTTCCAAATATTTATCTATAAGATATAACGCATTCATCTGCTGACGCTTATATTCATGGAGACGCTTTATTTGCATATCTAAAATAGAATTTTCATTTATATCTATTCCTTGAGTTTTTAACAAAAACTGCTTTAATTGTTGCTTATTATTATATTTGATTTGCAATAACTTCTTTAGTACATCCTCGTCATTTATAAACTTATCAAGTTTCTTTAGCTCCTCAGCATCATGCTTATACCCATCACCAATAAGATCGGAAATAAAGTTTGTAAGTTCAGGATTGGCATTAAGAAGCCACCTTCTGAACGTGATTCCGTTTGTTTTATTGTTAAATTTTTCAGGATAAATATTATAAAAATTCCTTAGCTCGTTATTTTTCAAAATATTTGTATGCAGTGCCGCTACGCCGTTTATGCTGAACCCATAGTGTATATCCAGATGCGCCATGTGTACGGATTCATTTCTGCCGATTATATATACCGATTCGTCATCAAACTTTCTTCGCACCTTATTGTCCAAAATTTCAATTATAGGCATTATTTGAGGAGCTACCGTTTCTATATATGATACAGGCCATTTTTCCAATGCCTCAGCAAGAATGGTATGATTAGTGTACGCACAGGTTTTCTGTACTATATCTATAGCATCGTTCATACCAACTCCCTTTTCACAAAGCAATCTAATCAGTTCGGGGATTATTAAGGTAGGGTGCGTATCGTTAATTTGAATGACAGCGTATTGGGGCAGGTCGTATAGATTACTTCCTCTTTCAATACATTCTTTAATAATCATCTGAGCAGCATTGCTAACCAAAAAATACTGCTGATAAAGCCTGAGCAATTTTCCATTTTCATCACTGTCATCAGGGTATAAGAACAATGTCAGGTTTCTTTTAATATCTGTTTTGTCAAATTTAATACCGTCTTTAACAATACTTTCATCAACTGTATCAATGTCAAACAACTGAAGTTTATTAACATTTCCACTATATCCTATAACATCCATGGTATAAAGTCTTGATTTGAGTGTAAATTCAGCAAACTTTACATCAAAGCATATATCTGTCTTTTTGAGAAAACCCGATGATTCTATCCATGGATTTGGTAACTCGCTTTGTTCTGCATTTTTAAAAAGCTGTCGAAACAACCCAAAGTGATAATTTAATCCTATTCCATCTCCGTTTAGCTTAAGGGTGGCAATAGAATCCAGAAAGCATGCAGCCAGTCTACCAAGCCCCCCATTTCCCAAAGATGGTTCTGCTTCAATTTCCTCCAACTCACTGAGATTCTTTCCGTTTTCATTTAATATCCGCTTTGTTTCTTCATATATTCCCAGATTTATGAGGTTGTTGGATAATAGTTTTCCTACAAGAAACTCCGCTGATATATAATAGAGCTTCTTTTTTGAGTCAGAATGTTTTTGTTCTGCAGTAATATCATGTATGGTTTTTACTAAAGTCACATAAAGCTGCTCATTTGTACATTTTTGCAAGTCACATGGAGCGTTTGACATTATTTTCTCATATAAACTCATAGAAAACTCCCTTTAATAATTCTTTATAATTCATATTATTACCGCAGCAAATAATTTAATTCAAATATTTGGAACAATTGAAACATGTTAACACAAAACAGACCCCTGGAATATGCTAAATATTAGGGGAAGGATAATCCCCGCCGAATATAGTGTGACAGAAGATAATCACAATACGTCGAATTCAGATTCTATCACACTAAGATAAAATTAAGAAAGGATGGTAATCTATGAAGGATTTGCTTGATATAGAAATCATGCCTCGCGCATTTTCAGACGGTTGTTCAACATGTCTTAATGATTTGCCGATAGCATATGCTTACGTTCCGTATCAAAAATTTGAAACTCCCTATGACAAGGAAACTGCTTTAAAAGTAGGTACTATTTTTCCTTCTCTAAATAAACCTCTCGGTATTTATGGTAAAGAATTTAAAACAAAGGCAGGTGCAAAATGGTCATGATGCCGGAAACAAACAATACCTCACGTAAGGAATTACTGAAAAAGGTTCAGGAAGCTGACTTTTTTGCACTTGAACTTCAGTTATTTTTGAATACTCATCCCAACTGCGAAGAAGCTCTACAGCTCTACAGTGAATCTGTAAAAAAAGCAAAAGCACTAAGGAATGAGTATGAAAGTAATTATGGCCCGCTTACCGCAATGTCAACACCGGCAAAAGCTCCGTGGCAGTGGTCAAGAAATCCATGGACTTGGGAAATAGAAAGGAGCTAAATTATGTGGATTTATGAAAAAAAACTGCAATTTCCTATAAAAATAAAAAATCCTGACCCACGGATGGCGCAGGTGATAATGAGTCAGTATGGTGGTCCGGACGGAGAAATAGGCGCTTCTCTTAGATATCTTAGCC
>SVJI01000024.1 GCA_015069065.1 Oscillospiraceae bacterium
ATATATGAATTTGAATCACTGCAATACATACCATAATCCCACCAGTTTCTGAAACCAAATCCACAGTAATCCTTATAATCAAACTTACTGTATACGATATTTCCGTCAGGAAGTATGTTTAATATATCACCGCTATGCACAGGGATTTCTTCAAAACCGCCGTTTTTTAGCTCATGAAAGATTTCTGTTTCAATTAATCCTTTCCAGAGAATTTCTTCTGTGCTTGCATATACGTATAGCTTTAACTTTGGGAAATGTATTATGTGCAGCGGGCTATCCCCCTTTACAAGCCAGAGTGTATTCATAGAGTCCAAAATAGAAAAGCTGAAGCTCCCCTCAAGAGCTTCAGCCATAAATTTTATGCTTTCTGAATTTAAAACTTTTTTGTATTCCAATAACTGTACCGCTATATAACTGTCAGTTTCAATCTTTGTTTTCGGAAGATGATATTTTACCCTCAGTTGCCGCTATCATTTGGGTTTCCGTTGTTAAAGCAGTAAAATTCATTACCTAGAGTTTCTTTTCCCTTATCTCTGATTTTCAAGAGATTTTTTGTGTTTTCAATCAGTTTTTTCTCATACTCACCGTTAAAGGTTTCAAAATAACGGACATAGTTTATAAAGCACAGTGTAAGCTCATACCATACATCAGTTACATATTTAAGATTGCAGAATTTTTTCCAGAGCTTATCATACTCTGTCTTTTCGATTTTCTCTTCAAGTCCTTCAAGGCAAAGCAACAGTTTTTGTGCAAGCTCCCTTGCTTCAATTTTTTCTTTAATAAGAACATCTTCCTCACTCTGTTTCCAATCTTTTGGAATATACCATTCATCAGAAGATAAGCTGCAATCTTTACGCATTTGTTCAAAATAATAATGATTTTTTGAGTGGTTCAATGTTGGGAAAATACTCAGTTCGGTAAAGTAGTAGCCTTTAAGGTAAAATGTTTTTTCCTGAACTTCTTCGGTTTTTTTCATCAGTTCATATACTTCTTCTGCTGCTTTCGGATACTTCTTCTTGAAAAATTCCATAGCAGCAGAGTCAGGATTTTTCCCGTTAAGATATGCTGCAGTTATAACAGCATTAACTTCATTCACATCACCGAAGAAATGGCTTCCGTTTCTGTCAATTCTTGATACATAGCCTGAGGTCCTGAACCCTTCACAATACTCAAATTTTCCCTTAAGATGTTTTTGAAGCATTAGCGGAAGCATTCCCTTGCCGAAATACTCACCAAAAATATCTGTTTCAACAACAAGAGGATTTTTCTTGATTTTATTAAAAAATTTATTATGCGGAAGTGTAAGGCTCCAGTCAAATTGCGTCCACTTATCCATAATCATAAGCTCTGTAGAGATTTCTTCGTACGCCTTTGTCATCATTTCATAATCTTCTTCAATACTAGCAAAGGGGCGTACAATTAGTTCCTTCCCAAGCTTTTTGCATTCCTCATACAATATCTGTGTAACATACTTTACACGCTCTATCTTTCCAAGCTTCTGATCCTTAAGCTTCAAAAGCGGAATTTTTGTTTCGTGCAGCGTAAGAACTATTCCGTCCATTTTCGAATAGTAATGAAAGAAATCTGCAATTTTATTTTCAAGATAATCCTTTACCAGAGGATGTGTAACCTCAATATCACCGTAGGAATTTAAAATTTCGGGATAAACCTCCTTAAACTCCGACGGAAGCTCAAGCTCGTGATGCCACATATACATTTTTATTCCATACAGACTTGCTTTTTCACAGGCTGCATTTACCGCATCAAGACAGTATTCCACGTAAGTCAAATTTTTTTCACTGCTAAATCTTGCGTATTTTCTACAGGGTGTCATTCCGTCAATATTTCCCTTGACTCCGTCGTGAATAGGTCCGTTTATCTGAATATGATTAAACCCTTCTCTATGGGCATATTCTACCATATACAAAAGATAATCCTTTTTAACATCTACAGGGTTACATACATTTATTCCTTTTATATGTATTCTTTCTCTGTCACTCATACTTTTTCTCCTTTACAGACTAAAAGTTGCAAGGGTACCCGAAACGAGCGGATGCGGGGATCCACCTCTAAATCTTTCTGTTTTACTTTGAATGATTACGATATTGCTGAGGAGTAATACCGTGACGTTCTTTAAACAACCTGTATACATAACTGGCACTTTCAAAGCCTGCATCAAGCCATATATCAATTATCGGCCAGGTGCTGTACACGAGCATTGATGAAATATAATCAATGCGAAGTGTGTTTATATAATTTGTTGGTGAAAAGCCGTAATACTTGGTCATTGTTCTCGAAAGATGTTCTACACTTTTTCCCGAAATCTCAACCATACGTGAAATACCTTTACTGAAATTCTCCTTTTTCTTCATTTGTTCGACGGCATTACTAAGCCATTCGGGAATGTTCTTATTTTCTTCTTGTCTTTTTTGCAACACAAAAAAGTTTGCGAAAATCTCAAACAATCTTTTTTTCATTACAAAGGTTTGCTCCGTTACCGGCACACTTTCTTTATACATAGTTTGAAGCATCTTTTCACGGGCGTGCCTGAGTTTTTCATCATCAAGTCTGCGCACGGGCGGAAACTCAGACTCAGCTATTTCTTTTTTTAATGCATCGTCTTCAAAAAAAAGTAATAGTCCATCCATCTGCTCCTGACTGAAATTCATATTTATATATTCTCCCCCGTCCTCTATTATCGCAAGTTGATGTACATCCTGAGGACGAATAAGAAAAAGTTCACCCTTGTGTGCAGTAATATCTGTGCCATTTACGAAGTGACTGACATTGCCGGATGTTATAAGAAGAAATTCATAATAATCGTGCATATGCAGTGAGCTTTTTATGTCTCCCTTTGTTTGCAGTATTGTTCTGTAATTCAGTTCAGGATATGAATGCTCACTAAGGATAAAAAGTCGAGGTTTCAAAAGAGAGCCCTCCTTAAATTATATAATTTTGCAATGCAGATGCTCTTTTACACACTACAAATGCTTATAATTAAATTTTAGCATACGCATTATTTAATTTCCAGTAACTAATTTTTCCTGCTATGATGTAAAACTTGGGCACGATACTTTTCTATTTATTTTAATTGTACTGAGAAAACAAAAAACTTTCTTCCATTACGTTGACTAATTATTGCTCTATATTGATATTTATATTGTATATTGTATTATTGGCTTAGAATGGCAGTAGCTACCCCTTGACAAATCAAATTTTTTTATGTTATGATGCTTTTATATTTTAATTTCTTGGAGGAAGTATTATGAGTTTTGAAATTGTAGATTTTCACATGCACCCCTTTATTTGTGCGGAGGATAATCTGTGCCAGCATAAAGATGTTTTACATATGACTTACGACACTACTCATCTTGATATGAAAAGTGCAGGAATAAGTAAGTTCTGTGGCAGTGTTATCAAGAAAAATGCGTCTGATTTTTCTGTTTTACATTCTTGCAATCGTGATGCCTTAAAGCTTAGGGAAATGTATAACAATGACTATATTCCCGGTTTTCAGATAAGTCCTAATTTTATAGAGGAATCGATTGATGAAATTGATTATGCACATCAATGCGGTGTAAAACTCATAGGTGAGCTTGTCCCCTATATGCACAATTGGCAGGACTACTCCTGCAAAGAGTTTTCGCTCCTTTTAGAGCATATTGAAAAATACGATATGGTAGTAAGCATACACACCTTAGACTTAACACAAATGGAGCTTATGGCAAAAAATCATCCTCATATAAACTTTGTTTTTGCGCATCCTGGTGAAAAGGATCGTGTATTTCAGCATATTGATGTTATGAAAAGGCTTGATAATGTTTTTCTTGACATTTCAGGAACGGGGATTTTAAGATACGGTGTTATAAAAAAGCTTGTATGTGAGGTCGGAGCAGAGCGTATTCTTTTTGGAACTGATTATCCCATCGGCAATTTGCATTCTTACATAAACGGAGTTCTTTGGGAAAAAATCTCCGACCGTGAAAAAGAAATGATTTTCAGCGGCAATGCTAAGAAGCTTTTAAGAATTTAATTAAGCATAAAAACTCACCTATGACAGTTTAATTAAACAAAACTTTAAATAGAGAGTTTTATTAGGTTTATCTTACGTCAATAATATTTCAAAATAGTCAGGCAAATGTTAGTCAAAAGTCAGTCAAATGGCAAAAATCTAAAATAAAAAAGCGCACGAAAAAACGGCTTAACCCTAACGGTTAAGCCGTTTTAAGCTGGAGGCGCCACCCAGATTTGAACTGGGGAATAAAGGCTTTGCAGGCCTCTGCTATCAAGTCAGATTATGCTTTTTCTGCCTTTCACTACAGATTTTTGAATAAAAGTTAATATTCATAAATGCAATCAGAAAATGCAAGGAATCAACTGATTTTTGACTGTTTTTTTGACTGATTGACAGACAAATGACTGTCTTTTTACTGATTATTACTGTTCATTATAAAACACTGACATTTGGCTTAACGAAGCGGCTTTCAGGCGTTTTTGCACATTTTATCAAAGAAGCAAAAACAGGGCTTTTCCGCCCTCTCACGGCGAAGACCGGGGTTCGATTCCCCGTGGGGTCACCAAAAAACGAAGCATACCTGTTAGGTGTGTTTCGTTTTTTTATTGCATTTACTTCGGGGAATCGAACCCTGTGAGGGCAACGAGCGTAAAGAAAACGATTGATAATCGTTTTTAGCGAAGTTGATGCGATGACGGGTACTGCAAGCTTTGCTTGCGGTCGTCAAGCAGGCAGGATGCGCAGCAGCCGTTTCCCCGTGGGGTCACCACTAAAAAACGGCTTAACCAATAGGGTTAAGCCGTTTTTGTGTTTTATATAATTCCGTTTTCTAAATGAGTATTTTATTTTTTAATATCCTTTGCCACTTTGCTCTCTGGTTTTTTTGTCATTTCCACAATTTCTTTTTCAGCCTTGACAGTTTTCTTTGCAGTAGTTTTCTTGGCTGCAGTTTTTTTAGCGGCAGGCTTTTTCGCAGGTGTTTTTTTCGCAGTTGCTTTCAGCACTCCCATAAGCACCTCTACCGCAAAATTGTCGCCCTCTACCATCATAACACCGTCCGAAATACTTTCTGTGACAGTTTTCTCATCATTTATAATTTTTACAAGTTCTTCCCCGCTTATGAATACCTTGGCATCACGGTCATAATATTCATAAGGAGCGACAACAACAACTCCGTCGCTTACCTCTACGTAGAAAGCACCCTCTCCTTCGCCGTATATGTCAAATTCTACTGCGATGTGTTGGGTAACTTTTTTAGCCGCCGTTTTTTTAATGTTTTTTGATACAAACGAAACAATCTCCTCGTATGTCATTTTAATACCTCCTAAATCTAATACAAATTCCTGTATATATATTATGCCACTTTTCCGATATAAATGCAATTATATTATTAAGACAAATTCATTCAAAATAAGACACAAATAATTCATAATAAAAGCATTGAAAAAAATATTTTTATTGTGTATAATATTAACAGATATTGAAGGGAGACTGCTCTATGGAAAAAAAGCTTCTTCTCATATATAATCCTGTCAGCGGAAAAGCAATGATAAAAACATATCTGGCAGACATTATAGACATATATTCAAATCATAACTACTGTGTAACCGTCCACCCTACAAAATGTGCATTTGACGGATACGAATATATAAAGTCAAACGCAGCTGATTACGACGTTGTTTCAGTGTGTGGCGGCGACGGTATGCTTAATGAGGCAGTAAGTGCACTTATGTGTGTTGATGCGCAGCGTAGGCCGCCACTTGCATATCTACCTGCCGGCAGCACAAACGATTTTGCCGGAACTGTAGGTTTACCGCTGGATTTACGACGTGCTGCCAAAATGATAGTCGACGGTACTCCGTTTTTCTGCGATGCAGGAATGCTGAATGAAAAATACTTTGCATATGTCGCTGCATTTGGTGCATTTACGTCCGTTTCATACGATACTTCACAGGAATTTAAGAATATTTTCGGTCATCTGGCATATATCATGGAGGGAATTCGTCAGCTTCCGTCAATAAAGCCATGCCATATGCGTATAAAATTTGACGATATTCTGATAGAGGATGATTTTCTTTACGGCATGGTTTCCAACTCACTTCAGGTTGCGGGAGTTAAAAACAATCTGGGAACAGCAATCTCCCTTAACGACGGTTTGTTTGAGGTATTGCTCCTTAAAAAGCCTCAAAACGCCGTAGGATACCAAAACATTATTACGGCACTGCTGACACAGAGCGTCGATAAAACAGATGATATAATAAGTTTTAAGGCATCTAAAATAACATTTGAGACAGATGAAGAAATACCGTGGACAGTTGACGGTGAGTTTGGAGGAAATATCAAATCAGCCCAAATTTCCAACCTGCACCGCGCATTTTCAGTAATTGTTTAATAGTTAAAAGGCAGAAACGAAATCAATCGTTTCTGCCTTTATAATTGTTTTCTAAACTTGTCTGTTATATATACTTCTTCACAATTTCTGACATAGCACCAAACTTGCTTTCAATATCACGAACAAGAGCAAACTGGTTTCTTGCACGGTCAAGATTGTGCTTTTCTCTGTGAATTTTAAAATATGTGTCACCATTGAGATAGTCTGCAAGGAAACGGATACCGCACTCGTATGTCATAAGCAGTGCAGAAAGCGGTAACAATTCAATTTCCTTTTCTGTCAGGCAGTCAGAAACCTCTGACAAAAAGCCCTTTGCAAAAGCTTCAAACTTTTCAAGGTCGAACCAGATTCTGCTCATATCTGTTTCATCCTCTGCACAGCTGGATGCACCAAATCTTAAAGCATCACCGAAATCATACAGTACAGAACCGGGCATTACTGTATCAAGGTCAATTACGCAAACTCCGGCATCTGTCTTGGCATCAAACAATACGTTATTAAGCTTAGTATCGTTATGCGTTACACGGAGAAGCACCTCTCCCTTTGCCATCGCATCAACTATTTCACTAGCATACTTGCTGTATTCCAGCGCAAATTCAACTTCCTCTTTAACGGATTCGAGGCGACCTGCGGCATCATTTTCCATCGCAGTACGAAGCTGCTTTACACGCTCGGGAGTGTTATGGAAATCAACAATTGTTTCATGAAGCTTTTCAGCAGGAAAATCACTGAGCATACGCTGAAATCTACCGAATGCAATTCCTGCATTTGTAAGAATTACAGGTCTGTCTGCAATATCATAGCTGACAGAATCATCAACAAACTTATACATTCTGAAGCAGGAGCCGTCCTCATGCTTGTAAAAAATGTCCCCTTCCTTTGTGGTAATTACGTTGAGAGTTTCTCTGTCGGGATTACCGCCTGCCTGCTTGATTTTCTCCCTTACATGGCAGGTAACGTTATATATATTCTCCATAACGTTGTCGGGATTTTTAAATACCTGTGTATTTATTCTCTGCAGTATAAATTTGGGTGAGGTTTCACACAGATATGTATCGTTGATATGTCCGTTGCCGTAAACCTCTATCTTTGTATCGATGTCAAACTTAGCCAATATATCCTTAAGGGTGTACTGTTTATCAGATGCCATCGTATAATCCCTCCGCAAACAATTTTTTAATCGCACTTACAACTGATTCCTTATCCTCACGGTAGGTTACTCCGTACCACTTTTCATCAGTAGAAAGCACCTTAACACGCGCTCCGTCCTCTTTGATTGCGCGGTCAATAACAAAAGGAATATAAAATTCATCCTTTAAGGGATTTTTCATATCCTTGAGGAAATCCACAAAGTCTGATGAAACCTTATCAAAAATCTGTGGCTTAAGCCCCCACATATTCATGGAAACGATGGTGTCAAGCGGGATACCGCTGTTCTTGTCAAGTGCTGTATGCTCTGTTATGCTGCGGAGAATTCCGTTATCCACGTCACATACTCCGCGGGCAACAGTTCCGTTTTCTGTAAGGGTATTGCCCAGCTTGTAGCCAACCATGCATGTATCTTCACCAGAAACAAGCTCGTCGTACAAGATTTTAAAGGAGCTTTGTCCGTAATAGTCATCAGCATTTATCAATGCAAAGGGAGTATTTACAACATCCTTACAGCAATAAACTGCATGACCTGTTCCCCAGGGCTTTGTTCTTCCATCTGGAACTGAAAATCCCTCAGGAATATTCTCCATATCCTGAAAAACATACTCTATGTCTACATATTTTTCTATTCTTTTACCTACGATTTCACGGAAATCTTTCTCTATATCTCTGCGGATAATCATCACAGCCTTATTAAAGCCTGCCTTAACAGCATCAAAAACAGAGAAATCCAATATAACCTCTCCGTTAGGACCTATAGGCTCAAGCTGCTTTAATCCGCCGAATCTGCTGCCCATACCTGCAGCCATTACGATAAGTGTTGCATCTTTGTTCACTGTAAACACCACTTTCTAAAAAACTATGTTACATTTTTATCATAATCACTATACACTAACGAAGCAAGAAAGTATTTACACAAAAAGAAATTTTTTTTACATTTTTGTCAATTATAGCATTGCTTTTACATCTTTTCTGTGATACTATTGATTTCGGGAGGAATGTTTTATGGCATCATACATAGGAACACGTTTAAAAACAGATATTACAATAGGTAAGCTTTACAGCGTACATCATTTCGAATATCCGCAGAATTTCAAGTATGAGGGCGAGCGGCATAACTTCTGGGAGGTTGTTTACGCCGACAAGGGTGACATCACTGTTATCCGTGAGGATGAGAGCTTTCTGCTTAAACAGGGAAATATAGTTTTCCACAAACCTAACGAGTGGCACGGCTTGCGCGCAGATAACAATGTAGCTGTAAACTTAGTGGTTTTTTCCTTTGAGTGTGTTTCACCTGCAATGGAATTCTTTTACAAAAAAACTCTGACCGTCGGTCAGGAGCAAAGAACCATCATTTCCAAAATACTGTCAGAGTACACCAATGCCTTTAAAACTCCTTTCAACAATCCATATACAACCCGTATTCTGCGCAAAAAGAACCCTGTTATCGGCTCTCAGCAGCTTTTGGGGCAATATATCTCCGAACTGTTGATATCGTTTTTAAGGCAAACAGAACCCACGCTTCCCCGTTCCCAGACCAGTATCAACCGTGAAAGTGCACTACTTAACACCATTGTCAACTATATGCTCGACCACATAACCGAAAATATTACGATAGACGACCTTGTGAGATACAGCGGCTCTAACAAAACCACAATATCCTCCGCATTTAAAAACAATCTTGGGATGAGTACCATGGAGTACTTCATAAGCCTGAAAATAGATCTGGCAAAAAAGCACCTGCGCGAGGATAACTACAATATATCCCAGATATCGGATATACTGGGGTATTCAGGAATACACTATTTTTCACGTCAGTTCAAAAAGGTTACAGGAATGACTCCTACGGAATATGCATCCTCCATTCAGGCTATAGTAAAAAATAGTCACTAATTAAAAATCCTCCGTTATATCAATAAGTGTGTCATTTTGCGACTCATAGAGATATACACCGCCAAACATTTTTTCAAAACGGAGTCTTTTGTATATTATGCGAGGCGCTCTGCCAATGTGATGGGGCAAATATTTTTGAATATTTTTGTCGTTTTTCAGGAATTCAAAGCATTGTTCTTTGAATTCCTTTTCATTTTCGTAAGGCATTTTCGCTTTTTTATTAGTCAGGCGGTCAGCCTTTACGCAGTCTGAGAATCCGTCATATAAAAAAACCTGTTCCAGTATATCGTAGCGCATTTCCAGCGAAACTGCACGGTCAAAAAGTCCGTTTTGCGTATAATAATCATAGATTCTCTCAAAGATTGCAAAAGGAGAGGAGATTTTTTCAAACAAAAAGTCCATGCTTCTTGAAAAATCACCACTGTTATAAAACTTTTCGAGCGTATCTTCAATTCCCTTAAGCTTTATAATCTCGTCAAAGGATATAAAGTCATTTTCCATAACCTCGTAGGGTGCCTTTTCCTTAAATTTATAACCGAACTTCTCCCTCTGATTTCTGAGACGCGACCCCTTAAGGAGTTTTAAAAAACCAAGCTGCAGCACGTGCGGTCTTAGTTTTATCACGTCATCGAATGAGCGTACAAACGAATCATACCCCTCGTAGGGAAGTCCCGCTATCAAATCCAGATGTATGTGAATGTTATTAAGCTTCATAAGCTCAATAACATTATTTCTGACACTGTCGAAATCAATATTTCGCCCGATTTCGTTTATGGTATCAGGATTGGTGGACTGAACTCCTATCTCAAACTGAATCAATCCCTCGGGCGCAGTTTTAAGTAGCTCTATCGTTTCATCATCAATAAGATTTCCCGCCAGTTCAAAGTGAAAACGCGTATTCTTGCTATGCTCAATTATAAAGCGGAAAATTTCATATGCACGCTTTTTATCTGCATTAAATGTTCTGTCAACAAATTTTACCAGAGGCACATTGTTGTGTATGAAAAATAAAAGCTCTTTTTTAACACGGTCAAGCTCCAGATAACTAACTCTCCTGTTATCGCCCGAAAGGCAATAGCTGCAGTTAAAGGGGCATCCTCTGGAGGATTCGTAATAAACAATCTTCCCCTTAAAATCACATATTGTATCATCGTAGGCAAACGGATATTCATTCAGATTACCCGCATCACACAGGGGATTCTGCACGATATCCTCACCAAATCTGTATGTCAGTGATGGCACATCACTGCAATTTTTTCCGCTGCTGATTCTATCGAGGAGTGCAAGCATAGGCTTCTCCCCCTCACCCCGTATCACGTAATCTATCCACTCACTCTCACCCATAAGCTCGGCTGAATCGTGCGAAACCTCGTGTCCGCCAAAGATTATTACAAGGCTGGGATTAACTTTTTTAAGGCACTGGGAAATATACAGAATCTTTTCAATATTCCATATATAACACGAAAAGGCTATCACATCAGCCTTTTCATAGTGAAGAGAGGAAATAATACTGTCAACATTATCATTGATTGTATATTCCCTGATAACAGGATTATGTTTACTGCAATAAGCGCCGATGCTTCGCAGTGCCAGATTTATATGTATATATTTAGCATTAAGCGCGGCAAAAACTGTTTTCATAAGCTACTCCGATTACATATTTCTTTTGGATTGACCGAAATCACTATATCATACAAGTATTAAAATATCAAGTTAAATCAATTCACCTAATGCAAAAAACTGTTGACAAATAAAATATTATGTATATAATTAAATTATATTGTCAATACAGTTAAATAAAGCATCGGGGGGCTGACCGAAAGTCGGCTGAGATAAGACGTGTTGCGTTTTGACCCGCAAACCTGATTTGGATAATGCCAACGTAGGAAATTATACCGTTAAATATTCGAATCATGCGTATGTATGGTTCGTTTTTTTACTTTCAAAAGAAAGGAATGACCTTGATGTCAACAACACAAAAAATCACAAAAAGCGCACTGATGATTGCACTTGCTACAGTTTTGATGTGGGTTTCAAAGCTGCTTCCCGCACCATGGTTGCAGGGCGGCAGTGTAACACTCGGCTCTATGGTACCCATCATCATGACAGGAATACTTCTGGGCAGCAAATGGGGATTGTGTGCATCATTAGGATATGCACTCATTCAGATGATGTCGGGATTTTATCCACCGCCCACACAAACATTTCTGAATTTTTTCTTAGTTGTAATGCTGGACTATATCCTCGCATTCGGGGTACTGGGACTTTCAGGTGTATTTTACAAATTAAGCGGAAAGAGAAAATTATCAGCTGCCTTTGCAGGCTTCTGTGTCAGTGTATTAAGATACATATGTCACATTTTTTCAGGAATACTTATATGGGGTGTGTATGCAGAAAACGGACAGAGCGTTCTTGCCTATTCCATTATATACAACGGCACATATATGATTCCCGAAATTCTGATTACAACTGCCCTGCTTACACTAATTTCAGGAATATTTACAGATAAATAACATGATTAAAGAGGATGTAAAAAGTGACTTTTTTACATCCTCTTTATTCTTTCTTACATCTGCAAAGAAAGTTACCATATCTTAAGCCGCTGCTCGATTGGAACATACATTCCGTCGCCCGCTTCTATACCAAATGCCTCGTAAAATTCTTCATAATTTACCAGTACACGATTTATCCTTATCTTTGGGTCGCTGTGAAAGTCTGTCAGCATGGCATATTTGGCATATTCTCTGGTTCGTGTATTTACCCACGCTCTCGCCATAGAGGTATAGAGCTTTTTGTAGTCGAAGTTCTCTCTTTCTCCGCCAAGCTGAGTTATACATGCCACCGCTCCTAAATCGGCAATATTCTCGTTAAGTGTCAGTAATCCGTTATTGGGAACTGCACTTATTGCCTCATATCCGTCAAAGAAATCTACTGACTTACCACACAAGTCTGCAAACGCTCTGTAGTCCTCGTTTGACCACCAGTTTTCAATATTACCGTTTTCGTCAAATTTAGCTCCGCTGCTGTCAAACGCATGAGTAATTTCGTGGGCAATTATGTACCCAATTCCGCCGAGGTTTTCCTCATATGATGCATTTTTATCATAAAGCGGTGCCTGAAGAAGCGCTGCAGGAAATGTAATATCATTAGCCGATGAATCATAGCACGCATTTATGGTATGGGGATATATAATCCAACCGTTTCTGTCATGCTCCATCCCCTGCATCATTCCCTGATGATTAACCGCCGCCCTTGTTACAGAAAGCATGTTGTTAAAGTAAGTTCCGCCCTTGTTTGAGGGCAAAATCTCGACATCATCAATATATGTTTTAAATTCATCGGGATACCCGATTTTAACATTTATCGCATCCAGCTTTCTTACGGCAATTTCTTTTGTGGATTCGCTCATCCATTCAAGAGAGGCGATTCTCTTTTTAAATACCTCTATAATGTCGTAAGCCATATGCTCTACATCCGCTCTGGACTTTTCATCAAAATACTTCTCCACATATATCTGACC
>SVJI01000025.1 GCA_015069065.1 Oscillospiraceae bacterium
GCCCCAGAAACATTCACGCATAACGTGGCACATTTTTATAACGTCCTCAAAATCCTCCAGTTCCACCATGGTATTTACTGAGGTTTTTTTCTTTTCCTTTTTCTTCTCTGCCTCTTTCAGATTTTCGAGCTGATTAGCCTTTGTTATTTTATCAAAAAGGGCTTTTTCTTCCTCATTATCAACCTTGGTGACAAAGAGTGTCATTTCACTTTTTTCTGCCTGTATAGCTGCTTCAACAACAAGCCGTGCGTTATTGCAGGAAAAACCGGTTTCCTTTTCTGCTCTGCGAAGAAGCTCGAAAAATATTTCCCTAGACTCGGGAGAATTTTTTGCCATTTCATCAAAGGATATGCCAAGCTCTGTAAAATCCTGTGCATTCATGGTAACCTTTATTTTATTTGCCTTAAGCACTTCAAATTTCACTCTTCTTCACCTCTCTTTCATTTTATCATAAATTCTGCGGGATTTAAAGGAACAAATTATTCCTTTTCCACACTCCGGGGGTAGTACCGCAGTATCTTTTAAATGTGCGGATATAGGTTTCAACCGCACAAAAGCCCACTTTCTGTGCAACCTCTGCAACAGTTACGTCTTTTTCCAGAAGTTCTTTGCTTTTTTCTATTCTGAGTCGTGCCGCATACTCCCCGGGAGGCATCCCGAGCTTTTCACAAAAGAGCCTGTTTAGAAAGCTCTGTGAAACACCTGTATGCCGTGCTGCATTCTCCACATAAAAAGTGCTGTCAGAAAAATTTTTACGGATATATTCCTCTGCTTTTAAAAAACAGCGTTCTTTATCTACCATGCGGGCTTCTTTCATGATACTGCACAGTTCGTTTATTATACCCTCAGCATCAAACTGAGGCTGTGAAAATATTTTTTCAGCAAACTCTGCTGCGTTACAGTAGAATCCCTCCACTGTATCATTAAGCAGCTCCACCGTCTTTATAAGAGTAACTCTTACAAGGCACTGTGCATATTCCTGACATGGTATTTGTGTCAAAATACTTTCTATAAATGCCGCAGCGCTGCGGTTTTCGCCTTTTTTAATTAACGATGATAGTTTTTCCGCCTCTTTCATATCAGTTAAAGTAATCAATGGCGGCCTGTAACTGGTCATCAACCATTACATCAAAATCGTAATTATAATCATTGAGGTACAGATATTCATTAAATCCGGGAATACCGTTTATTTCATATCCCAAAAGAGCCTGCAGTCTCGACACTGCGGCAGAAGTTTTTTCGTCGAAAACTTCGTCAGCTTCCTCTAAATATCCCAGTGCCTCAAGCCTCTGTTCCAGTGCTAATGTCATATCTCCGCCAATAGCACCCTCCAAAATTCTGTCATAGTCAACTTTTACAAAGCTTTCCTGATCAACAGGAACGTAGGTGTTCTCCACCTCTATATCAGGAGTGACGCCTACCGTATGAACACGCTCCCCCTTGTAGGAATAAAACTCTCCTATGGTGTATTTCATTCCTGCACCGGTAACAAGTTTTGTCAAAACCTGCATACTTCCTTTTCCGAAAGTTTTCTTTCCGATAATTTTTCCTGCGCCGCGTGATTTAAATGCCATTGTAAAAAACTCACTGGCTGATGCACTGTTTTCGTTCACAAGCAAAACCATTTTAAATCTGGGAGCATTATAGTTCTTACTGCTGATAAAGGTATTCTTTGTCTCATCCTTGTAGCGAAGCTCGGCAATTTTTCCAGCGCTTATAAATATATTCGCTATGTCAATAGCCGCCTGCAAATCACCGCCCGGATTGTCACGCAGGTCTATTATCAGGTTCTTCACACTCTTTGACTGAAGCTCCTTAACGTACGCCTCAACCTCTTTGGGTGCATCTGTAGTAAACTGAATCAGCTTCATATATGCAGTTTTATCGTTAATCATTCTGGTTTCGAGCTGCTTGGTCTGTATAGTCTCACGCATACAGATTAAATCAAGCTGCTTTTCGCCTCTTCTCACGGTTACCTTAACCTCTGTTCCGTTAAGACCTACGATAAGATTTCTCACCTGACTTATTGTCATTCCCTCGACACTTTCACCGTTAACACCGATTATGTAATCGTTATCCATTACACCTGCTTTAAATGCCGGCGAGTTTTCAATAACAGAAAGAACGAGTATGCCATCACTCGTCTGAGTAATGGTGACACCTATTCCGGAAAATTCTCCGGAAACATTTTCTGTCATTTCTTTATATTCCTGAGGATTGTAAAATTCCGCATGTTCATCCTTGAGGGTTTTTATCATGGACTCCGTTGCCTTATTTATGTCCAGCTTCCCCTCATCTATCATACTGCAGATAACGGCATAGAGAAGCTCCTCGTCATCTATTCCGTAGTAATAATTATCTGCAAGCATATGGGCATAGGTTTTCACAATTTGCTTAAGCATCTGATTTGAATATTGAACAACCTCTGCCTGCTGCTGAGCGGCACTGTCCTGTGCAATTGCCGGACAACCTACAATCAACATCGCAAAAGCAAGTATTCCTGCTATCAATCTATTTCTTTTCACACATTCTCACCCTTTCTGCTGTTTATGTCTGTATTTTCAATGTCCCCTTACATTTTTTCGGGGGCACTTACGCCGAGTATATCCAAAACATTTTTGATGACAACTCTGCTGCATTCAATAAGCTTAAGGCGGGCACGCATAAGGTTTTCTTCTTCATCACGCACACGGCACGCATTATAGAATGAATGGAAATGAGATGCCACATCAATAAGATAATGAGTAAGATTACTCGGGTCAAAGCTCTGTGCTGAAGCTGTAATTTCATCGGGAAGTCTTGCCAGTGTCGCCAAAAGCTCAATTTCCTCCTCCTTCTTAAGAAGCGAGGCATCAATGTCTGCGAATTTCGGCACGCTGACGCCGCTTTCTGCAAGAATTCTAATGATAGAGCAAATCCTTGCATGTGCATACTGTACATAAAATACAGGGTTTTCGTTAGTTTGACTTACTGCAAGATCAAGGTCGAAATCCATGTGACTTCCTGCTGCACGCATATTAAAGAAAAATCTTGCTGCATCTACACCTATCTCTTCAATAAGGTCAGCGAGGGTTATCATTTTACCTGTACGCTTACTCATACGCGCAATTTCACCGTTACGCATAAGGCGTACAAGCTGTATTACAAGCACGTCAAGCTTGTCACCGCTGATGCCCACTGCCTCCATCGCACCTTTCATTCGTGCAATATGGCCGTGGTGGTCTGCACCCCAGATGTTAATCGCCAGATCAAAATCTCTCTCCTCCAGCTTGTTACGGTGATATGCTATATCTGCCGCAAAATAAGTGGGGATACCGTTTGCACGGACAAGAACATCATCCTTTTCACTGCCAAACTCCGTAGATTTAATCCAGAGTGCGCCGTCTTTCTCATAGGTGATGTTACTGTTTTTAAGCTTTTCGAGAGTTTCGCCTACACTTCCGCCGTTATGCAGCGTGCTTTCATAAAACCACACGTCATAATTTATGCCGTACTTGGTAAGGGTCTCCTGAAGTGCTGCAATATTTAAGGGCAGTGCATATGCTACAAGAGCATCCTTTCTCTCCTGCTCCTCCTTTTCTAAAAGAGCATCGCCAAACTTATCGATATAATTCTGCGCATGAACGCGGATGTCGTCTCCCTGATAACCGTCCTCGGGAAATTCTACCGCATCTTCTCCCTTTAAGAGCTGAATATAGCGGGCATCAAGGCTTCTGCCGAATTTATCAATCTGCGCACCTGCGTCATTGATGTAAAATTCCTTTGTCACATCCCAGCCTGCTCTGGAAAGAACATTACTGAGGGTGTCACCGAGGGCACCGCCGCGGGCATTTCCCATATGCATAGGACCTGTAGGATTTGCGCTGACAAATTCGACTACAACCTTTTTTCCGTCAGCCACGTTAACATTTCCGTAGCAAGCCTCTTCTTTTTCAATTTCTGCAATTACGTTATAAAGATAGCTTTTGTCCAGATAGAAGTTGATAAATCCCGGGCCTGCAATCTCTATTTTTTCAGCACCAAGTGCCTGTGCAGACAGATTTGCGACAATATTTTCAGCAATGGCACGGGGTGCGGATTTTGCTGCGCGCGCCAGCATCATAGCTATATTTATCGCATAATCGCCGTTACCCTTATCCTTGGGAACCTCTATGGTAAATGAGGGTATCTCAAGGTCAGGATAAGCTGCCTTTGCTGCCTCCAGTGCTGCATTGTATATTTGTGATTTCTTCATAGAAAGCGTATTTGCCATGAAAAATCTTCCTTTCGTAGTTTATTACCGTGGTAAATTATGCACGCACCGTAAGGGATATCCCATTACGCGAGCGTGAAACATTGTTAATATCCATAATATAATCAATATCTATATTTCCGCCGTTCTCATCAAGAGAAACGTTAATATCATTTGCAGTAACGCTGATTGTAAAATCTCCGTAGGGAGTTTCATAATGCCCGATATGGCATTTTCCTTTTTCAAAAATCATATGCGTGTTCGTCTGTCCGTAACGCATCATTGTAACAACGCCACAGGGCTCTACCTTTAGCGTCGTGGTACACTTTTCAAGGCCTGTCAGCTCACCCTCTACATAGCTGAGATAATATTTACCATCCTTATCGTAGAATTTTCCCGCTGTTGTCAGTTCCATGGAATCTCCGTCGCTGCCATAATCCTGTGAGCCTTTTATCGATATGTAAACATCCTTTTTCATTATTCAAACACCTCCGCCAGGTGGACTGTTGATTCGATGGGACTTCCGAGGAAGGTTCCTCCCAGTGCGGTAAAGCTTTCTACAGAGTCAGAGACAAAAAATTCACTTTTTCCGCCGTCTGTCCGCGCAGACAAAAGATTCTCCCTCATAAGATAGTCCCGCGCATCTGCCGCTGCAAGCGCACCCGGGCTGAGGAGTGTTACCTCATCTCCCATTATACCCGAAATAACCTTTTCAAGCAAGGGGTAATGTGTGCATCCTAAGATAAGAGTATCCACATTTTCATTTTTAAGGGGGGTAAGGTAATCTTTTGCAATAAGCTGTGCCGCTGTGCTTTCGCTGTAACCGTTTTCAACAAGGGGGACAAACATTGGACAAGCATTAGAAAATACCTGCATTTCGGGAGAAAGCTGATTTATGATTTCAGCATATTTTCCGCTTTTAATTGTACCGCTTGTTCCGATAACGCCAATTCTGCCGTTTTTAGTTACCTCTACTGCCTTTCTGGCAGCACTTTCAAGCACACCCATAATATTGACACTGTACTTATCCTTTAAATGCGGCAGGGCTACACTGCTGGCAGTTCCGCAAGCCGCGATAATAAGCTTGATGTCGTACTTGAGCAGAAAATCTATATCGTCTTTTGTATAGCGGATAATGGTTTCACGGCTGCGGCTTCCATAGGGAACACGCCCGGTGTCACCAAAGTAGATTATGTCTTCACCGGGCATTATTCTCCTGATTTCTCTGACCGTTGTCAGCCCGCCCAATCCGCTGTCAAACACTCCGATAGGGCGATTTTTCATAATTTTCAAACCTTCTTACTATTTATTTAATAAGACTTTCGCCTGACATTTCTGCCGGTTTTTCAATACCCATTATATCAAGAAGAGTGGGGGCAATATCTGCCAATCTGCCGCCTGTGCGCAGTGAGCAGTCACGACCTGCCACTATAAAGGGAACGGGGTTTGTAGTATGAGCTGTAAATACATCCTTTGTTTCGGGGTCAACCATCTGGTCTGCATTTCCGTGGTCTGCCGTAATGCACACAACACCGCCGCGGGCGCGTACTGCATCAACAACCTTTCCCATGCACTCGTCAACTGTTTCAACAGCCTTTACCGCACAATCAAAAACTCCTGTGTGTCCGACCATGTCACAGTTTGCAAAGTTGAGGATAATAACGTCATACTGCTCGCTCTCTATTCTCTTGAGAACCTCCTCTGTAACCTCGGGGGCGCTCATCTCGGGCTGCAGGTCATAGGTTGCAACCTTGGGAGAGGGAATAAGTGCGCGATCCTCATTCTTATACGGAGCTTCCACGCCGCCGTTAAAGAAGAAGGTAACATGAGCATATTTTTCAGTTTCTGCTATACGCAGCTGACTGAGTCCCTTGTTTGCAATATATTCTCCGAATGTGTTTTCAAGTGACTCGGGCTTAAATGCCACATCAACGTTAGGCATCTGTGCATCGTACTGAGTCATACAAACATAGTACAAATTAAAGAATCCGTTCTTTCTTACAAATCCGTCAAATCCGCTGTCAACAAATGTACGTGTTATTTCACGTGCTCTGTCAGGGCGGAAGTTAAAGCAGATTACACTGTCATTTTCCTTTATGGTTGCACCCTCGGTAATAACAGTAGGAACTATAAATTCATCTGTAATTCCGTTGTCGTAGGATTTCTGCATAGCATCAACAGGGTCGGAATTTTTCTCACCCTCGCCATATACCAGTGCAGCATATGCCTTTTCCACTCTTTCCCAGCGGTTGTCGCGGTCCATGGCATAATATCTGCCGGAAAGCACGCCTATCTTACCTACTCCAAGCTCCTCCATCTTCTCAGAAAGTGCTTTTACAAAGTCAATACCGCTTGTGGGGGAAACGTCGCGTCCGTCCATAAAGCCGTGAACATATACCTCTGTAAGGCCGTTTCTCTTCGCCAGTTCAAGGGCTGCATAAAGATGTGTTATGTGGCTGTGAACGCCGCCGTCGGAAAGAAGTCCGAAAAGATGCAGCGCACTGTCATTTTTCTTACAGTTTTCAACCGCTCTAACAAGTGCATCATTTGTATAAAAATCACCATCTGCGATGGATTTTGTAATTCTCGTAAGTTCCTGATAAACAATGCGTCCTGCACCGATGTTGGTATGACCAACCTCGCTGTTACCCATCTGTCCCTCGGGGAGTCCTACATCCATGCCACTGGCATTTATAAGCGTATTGGGACACTCTGCCAGAAGTTTATCCATGACAGGTGTTTTTGCCGCATAAACGGCATTTCCGTCGGTTGCTTCATTATATCCGTAACCGTCAAGTATCATAAGCATAGTAAGCTTCTTTGTCATATCGTATTCATTACCTTTCCGCCCGCAGAGTTTTTCTTACCGTCGCGGGCAAACGGACAAAAAGGCTGTTGAGCAATGTAATATTGTTCAACAGCCCAAACTACAATTTATGCGTTGCAGATAATTGCAAAATCATCGGGCTTAAGGCTGGCACCGCCAACAAGACCGCCGTCAATGTCACTCATACCGAAAAGCTCTGCTGCGCAGTCCTTATTAACACTGCCGCCGTAAAGGATACGGATATTTGCTGCAGTTTCTTCATCGTAGATACCTGCCAGACATGCTCTGATGTCTGCACAAACCTCGTTAGCCTGCTCGCTTGTAGCAACCTTTCCTGTGCCGATAGCCCAGATAGGTTCATACGCAACTACAACCTTTGTCGCATCCTCTTTTGAAAGACCACGGAACGCAATCTTAATCTGGCTGCGGATAAAATCAAATGTGATTGTATCTTCACGCTGCTTAAGCGATTCGCCGCAGCAAAGCACGGGAATAAGACCGTACTTGAGTGCCTGAATAACCTTAGCGTTTACTGTATCATCAGTTTCTGCGAAATACTCACGTCTTTCACTGTGACCGATGATAACGTATTCAACGCCAATCTCTTTAAGCATCTGGGCACTGATTTCACCTGTGAATGCGCCCTTATCTTCAAAATGAAGATTCTGCGCACCGATTTTAATGTTGCTACCCTCAGCAGCCTTGATAGCTGCGGGGAGACATACGTAGGTGGGGCATATAAGAACATCATTCTTACATCCTGCAACCTTTTCCTTAAGCTCGTTTATCATAGCCTCCGCCTGTGCGGGGGTGTTGTTCATTTTCCAGTTTCCTGCAGCGAGAATTTTTCTCATTTCATTCATATCCTTTCATTTAGAGCGAAAGTCTGACCTTGTCAGACGTCTTATTTGTTTTGAAGTGCGGCAATACCAGGAAGCTCCTTACCCTCAAGGAATTCAAGGCTTGCTCCGCCGCCTGTTGAAATATGGCTCATCTTATCGCCAAGACCTGCCTGATTAACCGCTGCAACACTGTCGCCGCCGCCGATTACTGTTGTAGCATCTATCTCAGAAAGAACCTGTGCAATTGCATTTGTACCCTTTGCAAAAGAGGGCATTTCAAATACACCCATAGGTCCGTTCCATACAACTGTCTTGGCATTTCTTACAGCATCGGAGAAGAGCTCTATTGTCTTAGGTCCGATATCAAGGCCCTGCCAGCCTGCCTCAATGCCGCCCTCTGCTACAACTTTGCTTTCTGCGTCATTGTTAAATTCCTTTGCAACAACTGTATCAATGGGAAGAAGAAGCTTATCGCCTGCTTTTTCCATCATTTCCTTTGCGTAGTCAATATAATCCTTTTCAAGAAGGCTGTCGCCTACTTCCTGACCCTTTGCAGCCATAAATGTATATGCCATACCGCCGCCGATGATAAGCTTGTCAACCTTGTCAAGAAGATTCTCAATTACGCTGATTTTGCTTGAAACCTTGCTTCCGCCGAGGATTGCAACAAGGGGACGAACAGGATTGTTTACTGCATTACCCAAAAATTCGATTTCTTTCTGAATGAGGTATCCGCATACAGCAGGAAGATACTCTGTAACGCCAACTGTAGAGCAGTGCGCTCTGTGCGCTGTACCAAATGCATCGTTAACAAAAATTTCTGCAAGAGAAGCAAGCTCCTTGCTGAATGTTTCAATGTTCTTGGTTTCCTCTGCTCTGTAACGTGTGTTTTCGAGAAGAACGATGTCACCGTCATTCATAGCTGCAACAGCTTTTTTTGCATTGTCGCCAACAACATTATCGTCAGCTGCAAAAACTACTTCCTTGCCAAGCTTCTCAGAAAGTCTTTTTGCTACAGGTGCCAGAGAGAATTCACTCTTTGGCTCACCCTTAGGCTTACCCATATGAGAGCAAAGTATAACCTTTGCACCGTTTTCTGCAAGATATTTAATTGTAGGCATAGCACCTACGATTCTGTTTTCGTCTGTAATATTTCCGTCCTTGTCCAGCGGTACATTGAAGTCGCAGCGTACAAGCACTTTCTTACTCTTTACCTGAATGTCCTCAATAGATTTCTTGTTCATCATGTAAATCACCTCATAATTAAATATATCTTAAAATTTTTTATTTATCCTAAAGAGTACATACTTCCAGTAGTACTTCTAGTCTATTATACCACTGTTTCGGGTAATTGCAAGCTTTTTTAGAGGAAAAGAAACCTAAAATCGCTATTTTTTCATCGATTTAAAAGCAAAAGGGGGTGTAAAAAAACTCAGTTTTTTACACCCCCTATGGGAATAAGAAAAAAGATTCTTAAGTTATCCCCATGATAAACAGATATCCTAATGTTGCCAGTAGTATATAATCGTCGCACCCCTCAAAAATAAGTACCAGAATAATTCCCGCGAGAATATAATCATCGGTGGAAAACTCCGAAATCAGATTTTTTAAGTTTAGACCATGTTTAATTTGCCGAGGCAACTGCGGCTGTACATACGTTTTATTCCTGTCAGTCTGCTTTTGAGGGACGTCAAACGCACTCATCTGTGTTACACGCATATCTACGCCTCCTTAAAACAGTTTCAGGTCCTTGCCCAGTTTTCCCATGGATGCCATCTTAAGGATTGTCACGGCGCTATCCATATACGGCGCACGTTTTTCACTGAGAAAGGGTTTTATCGCCATAAGAAGCCGTGTTCTGTCATCATTTATGGCTCCGCCCAGACCGCCGAGCAGATTTGTTATACCGCTTTCAGGGGAGCTTTGCACATTCTGCGAACTTTCCTCACTTTTTCCTCCCAGAGAGGATAAAACTCCCGAAACCTTATTCATAATCTCCGGATCCTGAAGTGCCTTTGATATTTCCTGTTCTAAATCCACATTACTCACCCTTTTCCGTTTAATACATCAAAAATAAGCTTGGCGATGCTTGAATTAGAATTTAATTCCTGCATCATTTCCTTTTGCTTCGCACTGTCTATTCCTAACTGCTGTATGCCTTCTCCTTTTTTTATTTTTTCCACAAGCTCCTTTCCCGCATCTGTGGCGGCAAAGTCCTTTGCCTGTTTCACTGCTTCATTAAGCTCCGCCTTGTTCATGGATTTAAGCTTTTCAAGAATATCTTTCACACAATCTCCCCCTTGATAAAATACTTCTGCTTTAGTATATGCCGACTTGACAGATTGTGTTCTTTCGTATAAAATACACCCAGAGGTGATTTAATGCGGGCAATTGTAATATCTGACAGTCATAACGATACTGCCGCATGTGAGAGGGCAATTTCCTCTGTAGCTCAATATGACATGATAATACATCTGGGCGATATTGCGCGGGATGTGGATTTTCTGGAATCCTGTTACTACCCTGCAAAGGTCTTTTCAGTACTGGGGAACAATGATTTTCTGCGCCCGGGTGATTACGAGCGTGTAATAGATTTTGACGGACACAAAATATTTATATGCCATGGACATACGTTAAGCGTAAATTACGGTACGGAAAAAATGGAGTCTGTCGCAAAGCAAAAAGGGTGCGTGGCGGCACTTTTCGGACATACCCACCGAAGCGTATGTAAAAAAAGCGAGGATGGCTTTCTTATCCTTAATCCGGGCAGCGTTTCGCGCCCCAGAGGATGCAAACCAAGCTTTGCAATACTGGAAAGTGATGGCGGAAAGCTTGACGCTGCCATTGTAGATTGGGTTTTGTAACAGAAAGGAATGTTTATTATGACAAGGGAAAAGGAACTTTACCGCGGTGAGGGAGTAATGCCGAAATCCCCACAGCAGACGTTTTTCTCTCTGCTGTGCGTGGCGGCGCTGTGCATTGCAGTACTTTCCGCTGCCCCATTTCTTCCTTTTTCGTGGCTTTTTGAAATAGGGATAATTGCAGTCAGTGCAGTAATGATAAACAGTATCTTAAAAAAGGGACCGTTCAGTGTTACATACGTCCTGTATGAAAACTCTCTTGAGGTTATAACTCGCTACGGGCTTATTGAAAAAGTAACGGCAACCTATATTCTGAAAGAAACCGTTTTCACAGAAACCACCGTTACGGCAAATGGAAAAACCCTGCCGTTTTATCCTGATGAAGCTTTAAAAAAACTTCTAAATTTAAACACTCCCTCATACTAATTTTATGAGGGAGTGTTTTTTTATGGATATGCTTATACTTTTACTTGGGGTAATTCTCGTTGTTTTGTTTTTCCTGAACATAAAAAATGCCGCAGACCTTCTTTGCAGAATTGTCGGCGGCTTTGCCTTGCTTTTAATATATAATGCCGCAGCACCACATCTGTCACTTCAACCTGTAGGAATAAACCTGATTTCCGCACTTTTTACGGGAATTATGGGCGCTCCCGGTGCTGTGCTGCTTGTTTGCGCTGCTGCTTTTCTTTGAGAACAAAATCCTTTATATGCTGCAGGGTATAATCTTCACCCTGCTCTTTCAGCATGAGGAGCCATTTCTCCAGAAGGTCACTTGTTTCCGAATGAATTACGCGGTTAGATTTTCCGCGCATAAAATACTCGTAGGGATGCGCGTTTGTATAATTGTGTCCCTGATAAATCTTACTCGCTGCAACACGGTCACAGAACATTTCCGCAACGTAGCGCACAGGCATTTTTACAGGACAAACTCTTCTCTCTTTAGGGTTGTAGTCCGTCCAGTATTCAAAATGATGCCTGTTTCTTCCCTTGTGGTGCAGCCATGCCTCGCTGTAGCCCTTTTCACGCCGCTCAATTTCGTTTGGACTGCACGTTCCGGTATAATTTTTTACTCCCTGCCAGAACTCTATGGGGGAATATTTGGACAAATCGTGCCTTAACCCCTGCCACAAAATGCCTGCCTTTGCACAATGGCGCGCCACCGCATGGCGGTGACGCGTTATTGTTGTAAAGTGACCTATTGCATTTGAAACAAGACTTTTTTTCATACAAATACCTTCTTTACAAAAGTTTGTTCCCAAAATCAAAATCCAAAGTATTCCTTGGCATTCTCATAACAAATGCCCTTAACAATTTTTTCAAGAGTCTTCATATCGTTAGGATATTCACCGTTTTCCACCCATGTTCCTATGAGATTACATACAATTCTCCTGAAATACTCATGTCTTGTATATGAAACAAAGCTTCTGCTGTCTGTCAGCATACCTACAAAACGTGCCAGCATGCCTAAGTTTGCAAGGGCGCGCATCTGACTTTCCATGCCGTCACGCTGGTCGTTAAACCACCAGCCTGAGCCGAACTGGATTTTTCCGGGGATACCGCCGCCCTGAAAGTTTCCGAGCATTGTTCCCAGAACGTAGTTATCCTTGGGGTTTAAGGTGTAAAGTATCGTTTTGGGGA
>SVJI01000026.1 GCA_015069065.1 Oscillospiraceae bacterium
ATTTATCGCCTTTTTGCAGTCTGGACATTTTTTACATTCCCTATTTAATAAACATAAGATTCGGGATTGATAGGTACACCGTCTGCCCACAGTTCAAAATGCAGGTGCGGTTCCTCTTCCTTTTCCACCGGAGCGCTTGTCCCTACTTTACCGATAGCTTGTCCACCCTTAAGCTTATCGCCCTCTTTTACAGAGATTTTTTTCTGCAAATTTCTGTATATGCCCCGTATATTTCCTGTGTGAAGAATTTCCACGCAGTAACCCCACAGCTTGTCCTTATATACTTTTTTAACAGTTCCGTCCCATGCACTGACAACCTCTGCCCCTTTTTCGGCTGCATAGTCTATGCCTGTATGCGCACGCCAGTCATTCATGCTTTTTGAATAAACAGCCGTCTGGGAATAACCGTTAATCACATTGTTTCCACAGGGAAACAACATCCTTTCAGGAGGTGTGCCGGAAACAGAGGAATCGGAGTCATTTTCTTTTTTATCGGCAGAATCCTCCTTTTTGACCTTTTGCGCATTAGCCGCAGCAGGTGCAGTTTCTTCCTTGTCTTTGGGAATTTTTATAGTACCGTTATATATCTCCGTATTATGTGCGTTCCCATCCTTATCCTTAAGTGCCGTTGCCCTGCCCATTAAAAAGCTCAGCATAAACACAGAAATTATTATTATCAGGACAAACGGCATCTGTATTTTTTTCATTCTTATCACTCTCCTTACCATGATTATCTCCATATTTACACTGTTTTAAACGCCCTCCACCTGTGTTCCTGTATAATAGTGAGTAAGAATCTGCACATAGTTATAGCCCTCCTTTGCCATGGTGTTTGCTCCATACTGGCTCATTCCTACACCATGACCGTACCCTGTAACTTCAAAGCTCACGGTATCATCCTGTGCAGATATTTCAAAGCAGCTGCTTCTGAGATTAAAAAGAGAGCGCATATCCTTACCGCTGATTTCCACACCGCCTACACAAACACTGCTGACACTCCCCCCCTGACTGCGCTTTATTTCCCCTATGTCTGCTTTGGATGAGATATTTGCATCGGGAAATTTGGATAAAACAGCCGTCTTAAATTCATCAAATGAAAAAACCGCCGAGGAATAGAAATTTGGCGCATTTTCCTCGCCATGACTTTCCACACTGACAAGGTAGGGCACATTGCCGCCCCATACATCTGCAGAATTTTCTGTTCTTCCCCCGCCTGACTGGGAATGAAACACTGCCAGTGCCACTTCACCGTCATAGGTTATTACCTCTCCCTGTGTACTGTAGACGGCATTTTCAATTTTTTTGCTGAATTTATCAGCATCCTTTCCCCAGCCGTCCTTTGCCTCCTGCATGGTTTTATATGCCTTACAGTGAGTATAATCAGTGCATACTGCCGCATCAGGGTGGTCGGAATTAGGATTTTTCATACGGTGAACGGCGTAGCTTCTCGCTGCAACTGCCTGTGCCTTGAGTGCTTCAAGTTCAAAGCTTGCAGGCATTTCTGCAGAAACTACGCCGCACAGATACTCCTCCATCGGCATTTCTACCGTAGATTTATCCTGATGAAAATACACACTTATTTCTTCTGTGTTTTCTTTATTTTTGCCGTTTTTTTTAGGGTTGTCCTGAAAATTCATAATAAAAAACACTGTCATTGGCAAAACAAATGCCGATACAAAAAAGAATAGTATGATAAAAGATATTTTTTTCACAAAATTCACCGCCTTATAATAATATTATTTTTTTATTTAACAAATAGAACTTTATTGTTGAAATCATTGTCTCCATATGTTATAATAATATGAAAATATTCAATTTGGAGTTGAATTTATGGAAAAAAATAAGGCTTTATTTGAAAAACTTTGTAGTTTAACAAAGGAAGTTTATTCAATAGACAGAGAGCTTTACGGAAAATATAACGTTAAGCGTGGGCTGCGAAATTCTAATGGAAGCGGTGTTCTGGTAGGTCTTACCAAGGTTGGTGACGTTCATGGTTACCTTTTGGATGAGGGCGAAAAAATACCTGACGAGGGTGTTCTCCGCTACAGAGGGGTAAATGTCGCAGACATCGTAAATGGGTGTGAAGCCGATGACCGCTTTGGATTTGAGGAGGTTGTTTACCTGCTCCTTTTCGGTAAGCTTCCCACAGAAAGCGAGCTTTGCGAGTTTACGCAGTATCTGGGTACTAAGCGCAGACTTCCCCAGAACTTTACAGAGGACATGATTCTCAAGGCACCGAGCAGTGACATCATGAACAAGCTTGCCCGCTCAGTACTTGCAAGCTATTCTTACGACGAGAATCCCGATGATATTTCGGTAGAAAATGTACTCAGGCAGTCTTTCGAGCTGATTGCACGTTTCCCCGCGATGATAGCGCACGCATATCAGGCAAAATCACACTACTACGACGGGAAGAGTCTTATTCTCCATGCGCCGTGTGAAAATCTCAGCACTGCGGAAAACTTCCTTTACATGATGCGCCCCAACAATGAATTTACTCCTACAGAGGCACATCTTCTGGATTTGGCGCTGATGATTCACGCAGAGCATGGCGGCGGTAACAACTCCACATTCACAACACACGTTCTCTCCTCCTCCGGCACTGACACCTACAGCACCATGGCTGCAGCCATAGGCTCACTCAAAGGGCCCAAGCACGGCGGTGCCAATGCAAAGGTTATGGGAATGATAGAGGATTTCAAAAATAATATTACCGATATTACAGACGAAAAGCAGATAAGAGAGCATATAATAAAGCTCTACCGCAAGGAGAGCTATGACCACAGCGGTCTTGTTTACGGAATCGGTCATGCCATTTACACAAAGAGCGACCCTAGAACAGTGCTTCTGCGTAAAAATGCAGGCATACTGGCAAAGGAAAAGCATATGGAGGATGAGCTTTATATGTATGACCTTATTGCTAAGAATGCCATTGAGCTGTTTAATGAAATTACAGGCAAGCAGAAAGACCTTGCCATCAACGTAGACTTTTACAGTGGCTTTGTTTACAAGATGCTTAACATCCCGCCTGAGGTATATACACCAATATTTGCCATGAGTCGTATCGCAGGATGGTGCGCACACCGTATAGAGGAAATCATGGTTTCCGACAAGATAATCCGCCCTGCTTATAAAAATGTTTATAAGGGTAAAGAATATACAAATATTGCAGACAGATAAGGAAATGGAGGTATCTTGCAATGCAAGAGGGTTACTCAAATTTTATTCATGATATCATCGATGAAGATTTGGCGGCAGGCCGCGAGACGGGGGTACACACACGTTTCCCACCCGAGCCTAACGGATATCTTCACATTGGCAGTGCAAAGGCTATATGGATTAACTCCAGCACTGCAAAAAAATACAATGGACTTTTCAATCTCCGTTATGACGATACAAACCCTGTTAAAGAGGACGACGAATTTGTAAAAGCTATCGAATCTGACCTCCACTGGCTGGGAGCAGACCCCACAGGCGGCATATTCTATGGAAGTGACTATTTTGACAAATGCTATGAATTCGCGTGCAAGCTTATCCGCGATGGCAAGGCATTTGTGTGCGACCTCTCACAGGAGGAGATGGCACAGTACCGCGGAACTCTTACAGAGCCTGGCGTAGAGAGTCCGTACAGAAACAGAAGTGTAGAAGAAAATCTTGATTTATTTGAACGCATGAAAAACGGTGAGTTTGAGAACGGTCAGCGTACACTGCGTGCAAAAATAGACATGGCATCACCTAATATGAATATGCGTGACCCTGTTATATACCGCATACTTCACATGAATCATCATCGTCAGGGTGATAAGTGGTGCATTTATCCCATGTACGATTTTGCGCATCCCATTCAGGACGCACTGGAGGGAATTACACATTCTCTGTGTTCAATAGAATTTGAAAATCACCGCCCGCTCTACAACTGGGTTGTTGACAACATCGGTTTTGAACACAAGCCGCATCAGTGGGAATTTGCGCGTCTTAATATGACATACACCGTCATGAGTAAGCGTTATCTTCGTAAGCTGGTGGAAACAAAAACAGTTGACGGATGGGATGACCCCAGAATGCCAACCATTCAGGGATTGCGCAGACGCGGATACACACCTACGGCTATATTTGATTTCATTGAGCGCAGCGGTGTTGCAAAAGCAAACAGCATGGCGGATATAAGACTTCTGGAGTACTGCATATGCGAGGAGCTTAACGAAAATGCACAGCGCCGTGTGGCAGTAATTGAGCCACTTAAGGTTACAATCACAAACCTGCCTGATGACCATACGGAATATTTTGAGCTGCCAAACCACCCCAAAAAGCCTGAGCTTGGCACACGAAAGGTTCCGTTCACGAATAAGCTTTATATCGAGCAGAGCGACTTTATGGAAGAGCCTATCCCCGGATTTAAACGTCTTAAGCCCCACGGGGAAGTAAGGCTGATGGGAGCGTATATCATGAAATGCGACGAAGTCCTCCACGACGAAAACGGAAACGTGAGCGAACTTCTTTGCAGTGTTGATATTGAAACAGGTAACGGTATGCCGACTGACGGAAGAAAGGTTAAGGGTAACATCCACTGGCTCAGCCGTGAAACCGCGGTTGAATTCAGCGTTCATCAGTTTGACAACATATTTAACAAGGAAAATGTTGCCACACTGCTTGAGGATGATAACTTTGACGAATTTATAAATCCCGATTCTTTGATTATATATGAAAAATCCTACGGAGAGCCATCACTTAAGGATGCTGCCGTAGGCGAAAAGTTCCAGTTTGTGCGTATGGGTTATTTCACACTTGACAGTAAAAATGCCAATGTGTTTAACCGCACCGCGCCATTAAAAAGCTCATTTAAGCCAGAATAAAAAACTGAGGCAAAATGCAAAGCATTTTGCCTCAGTTTTTTATTATACATATCTCTTAATTTTTCCTGTAGTTGTTTTTTCCATTTCCTCGTCAGTAATTACGTAGCTCTTTATCTGCTTATAGTATATAAGCTTTTCATTTACGGATTTAACATGATTTTCTATTTCCTTATCACAATCTCCGTCAAAGCTCTTGTCACGTACTGCCTTGAGCAGGATATCGTCACCCTCTCCATATACGATACACTCCTTAATCGCATCGCATTGGCTGACAAGTGCCTCTATCTCCTCTGGAAATACGTTTTTACCGTTTGAAAGAACGATTACATTCTTCTTTCTGCCGGAAATGAAAATGTATCCGTCCTTATCAATACGTCCCAAATCTCCTGTATAGAACCATCCGTCACGTATTACTTCATCTGTCTGTGCCTGATCGTTGTAATAACCGAGCATAACATTAGGTCCTTTTGCAACAATTTCACCTATTCCGTTTTCATCGGGGTTAACTATTCTGGCTTCAATACCGGGAAGAGTCAAGCCAACGGAGCCTGCACGCATATGGTTTTCATTTTCTGCAGAAATAACGGGAGAGGTCTCTGTCAAACCGTATCCCTGAACAGAAAGAACACCTATATCGTTAAACCAACGCAGTACCTCAGGTGTAGCAGGTGCCGCACCTACAATGATAAAGCGGAGCTTTCCGCCGAGTGCGTCGATAATTTTTGCAAACAACTTTCTGCGGACATCAATTCCCATTTTCATCAAAAAGCGTGAAAGTTTCAACGCGAAGTTAACCTTTTTCACCATACCCTGAGATTCAAGCTTTCTTGAGATTGTAAGGTACATTTCATCAAGTATTCTGGGAACACCTACAAAAACACTTACGCCATACTCTGTAAGGCACTTTCCTACTCTTAAGCCCTCGCAGAAAACATTACACATACCTTCCGACAGGAAGAATAAGGTCTGCACCATGCCGAATGTATGATGGAAAGGAAGCAGTGCCATATTTACATCAGTGGGATAAAGCGTCTCCCATTTTCTAAGTCCAATTACATTTTCAACAACATTGTACTGTGACAGCATAACAGCCTTTGATGCCGAGGTAGTACCTGATGTAAAGAGAAGTATGCTCATAATATTAACATCAATCTGAATATTTTCATACGCCTCTTTATTATCTGCTGCCGCACCCTCAGCAAGCATATCGGCAAATTCGCTGTCATCCATACATACCTTGATAATATCTGCTTTCTCTGCAAGGCGCTCCTTGAAGGCTTCTCCGTAGAATATAGCCACCGCCTGAGAGCGGGAAAGCTGCTCTTCAATTTCAAAATCGAGAAGTCCCCTGTCCAGCGGTACAATGACACCACCGCATGCAGTAACTGCTACAAAGGAAACAACCCATTCGTAGCTGTTTTTACCGATTACGGCTATCCTTTCCCCTACAAGGTGGCGGTTCATAAGGCACCTTGCCAGATGTTCAATATCCGCACTAAGTCTTGTGTAAGTTACCTCGTCGTAAAAGGTCTTTCCTTTTTCATCCTTTTTCTTGATTTTAAATGCGATATTATCAGCGAATTTTTCAGCACTGTATTTTATAAGCTCTCTCAAATTACCAAATTCATTTTTCATATTCATTCTCCGTTCCAACAATCATTTAATCTAGTTCTTAAAACTATATTATCATATATTGTTAACCATGTCAACATTTTACTTGAATTTTAAGAAATAAAGTTGTACAATAGATGTTAAGTAAGTTACAGGAGGATTCTTTTTTATGTATATTGAAAAAGACAGACTAATTGCGTCATTTACCGAACTGGAAAGTGCCCTCACCAACTATTCCCTCCCCCAGTGGAAGGAGTTGCCTGATATTGAGTTATACATGGACCAGGTAATTTCGCTGATTACAAAATATCTCGAAATTTATGGGGAGATAACAGGACTTGACCGCATTATAACACCATCCATGATAAATAATTACGTTAAGCTTGGTATAATCCCTGCCCCAGTTAAAAAGAAGTATTCAAAATTGCATCTGGCGTATCTTCTTATCATATGCACGTTGAAGCAGACACTGGATATTCCTACAATACAGAAAATTATCCCCACCCCTCTTGATGGGGAGAGTGTTAAGCACATATATGACTCCTTTGTAAAAAATCAGAAAAAGGCGTATGTATATGTTACACAGAATATAAAATCCGTTGCTGACCCTATATTCACCATGGAGGGTGACAATCAGGACAGAATGAATGATTTGATAATGCAGGTGTCAGCATCTGCAAATATATTTAAAATACTGACAGACAAGATATGCAAAGAGGAAGAATAATGAAAGAGGATGCGTTGCATCCTCTTTCATTATTCTTCCTCTTTATTCTTCTTTATCATCGAATTAACCTTTTCAAAGGCTACAGGAATATAATCCACCAGCTTGTCCAAAGGTGTATTATTGGATGATACGGGAATCAGCTTAATCTGCTCCGGTGTGATAACCAGAAATCCTATCGGTGAAATTGATACACCAGCACCGCTGCCGCCGCCAAAAGGCTTGCTCGCATCAGGAGTTCTGGTAGGGATGTCGCTGCCACCTGCCGCAAATCCGAAACCAACCTTTGATATGGGGATAATCATTGTACCGTTGCTTGTTTCTACCGGGTCCCCGATAATGGTATTGACATCAATCATACCCTTGATATTCTCCATAACCGTACCCATGAGATTGTTTATAGGATGTTCACCCATTTTTTATTCCTCCTTACCCTTTCGGGAATGTATTTTTATCAAAATTGCTATCATAATAAATATAATATAAACAATACGACTTTTAATTATGCAATCAATATCAAATGAAAATATCTTATCATTATAATTCGGGGTTATTTCTACCTTTTCCTCGTCAATATATGCCACCGACCCGATAATTCCCATAACGGAATAGGTTGTCGCCCACAATGCACCTGTGCTGATTGCCGTAATTGCAGCATCCCCTGTTCCCAATTCAACATTTATGGCAATTTTCTTAATACCTACATATTTCCTTACCAAACGTACCGCTGTGGGGAAACCGTCTGCAAAGCGCTTTATACGCGCTCCGAGATTACGGGAAGTGCGTGTATAAGTTGCTGCCTTTTCATCAGTGGTTGCATCCTTTTTCTGCTCGTCCACAGAGTCTTTGACACGATATACAGGGATGTTAAGAAGCGATGCTTTTATCACAAGTTTCTTGTCCTTAAAGGTAAGCTGCACCTTTAGCGGCGCAAACAATATAAAAATAAGAATGATAAGTACCGCTATCAGGATACCATACATCAATTATTCCTCCGGCTCAATATCTGTATCATTTTCTTTTACAAATTCTTCGATAATATCCAACGGCTTGTCCTCGGCAATCTCCCCATGAATTTCCTTTTCGGGAAGCGGGGGCAAATCCTCCAGACTTTTTAACCCGAAGCAACGCAGAAATTCCATGGTTGTTCCGTATAGGATAGGTCGACCGGGGGTTTCCGCACGCCCCAGCTCGTCTATGAATCCACGCTCCACAAGACGCGCCACGGAATATGTACAATCCACACCACGGATAAATTCAATCGTACCCTTTGTAACAGGCTGATTATAAGCAATTATCGACAAGGTTTCAAGTGCCGCCGATGAAAGCCCCGCCTGTTTTTTAATTTGTGTAACACGCTTAATGCATTCATAATACTCAGGATTGGAACACATCTGAACGCAATCCTCAATCTCAATCAGCTTAATTCCACGGTCCTCTGACTCATAACGCTTTTTAAGAGTTTCAATGGCGGATTTAACCTCATCCTCTCTGACTTCAAGAGCCTCTGCCAGTCTCTCAATCTCCACTGCCTCTCCAAGTGAAAACAGCACTGCCTCAAGCGCACATTCAATATTCTTCCCAATTGTCAAGTTCCACATCTTTTTCACCCCGCTTACAGTAGAGCCTCTCGCCCTCCTGCATAACAATAACTACACTTTCCTTAATCAGCTCCAACAGAGCGAGGAAAGTCGCAACATATTCACCGCGCACCCTAAGTCCGTCAAAAAGCGATTCAAAAGACGCCCGCTCCCCTTTCTTAAGCTTACCTATAACGCTTTTGGATGCAGTACGCACCGAGTAATTGGTGCGCCCTATAACCCGCTTAAAGGTTTTGGGGTCAATAGGCTTACGTGTTGCACTTCTGTCCACAACTGCAAAAAACGCCTCAAAAAGCTTTTCTATGGGGATTTCCCTGTTTTCAGCCTTTACCTTGGGAATATCAAGCGGCTCTGCACCCTTGAACACAACATTCTCCATACTGTGGCTGAGTATATCCATCTGGGCGGAAATTTCCTTATATCTCTTATATTCCTCCAGCCTGTCAGCAAGCTCGGCACGCGGGTCTTCTTCATCCTCCTCCGGCGCAGGGAGCAGCATTTTTGATTTAATGTACAAAAGCTGCGACGCCATTACAAGGAATTCTCCACCCACCTCCATATCAAGCTGCTGCATCAGCTCAATATATTCAAAATACTGGTCGGTTATCATGGATATGGGAATATCGCATATGCTGACTTTATTCTTACTGATAAGGTGCAAAAGCAGGTCCAACGGCCCCTCAAACACCTCTGTTTTAAAAGAAAGCTCGCTCATACAGTATCCGCCTTACATAAAAATTGAAACAAGTCCGTTAAGTGATGCAAGCCACAGGCTGAATAATGGATTTATAAAAAGCGAGAGAATTCTACCCAGAATGCCTGTAAGCGAAAGCAAAATCAACACAGGAAAACCAAACCGCTCGTACTGAAGGAGCTTTCCGTAATTTTCATAGGACAAAAATGCACCCAGAATCTTACTTCCGTCCAGTGGCGGAAAAGGAATCAGGTTAAACACCGCAAAGCTGATATTTACAACCGCCAGCTGCATAAACAAAGTATAGACAAACCTTGTTACAAAATTCTGAAAATTCAGATAAATATATACATAATAAAGTGCAAACAGAATGGTAGATACAAATGCCAATGCTATATTTGCAAGAGGCCCTGCTGCGGCAACAATGGCACTGTCACGCTTCCTATCCCGAAAATACATGGGATTTATCGGCACAGGCTTTGCCCAGCCAAATCTGAAAAGGAGCATGCAAAGAGCACCAACAGGGTCAAGGTGCGACATCGGGTTGAGCGACAGTCTGCCTGCATACTTTGCAGTGGGGTCGCCCATCTTATACGCTGCCCATCCATGCGCATACTCATGAACGGTAATCGCTGTAAAAAGCACAATAAAACGTGCCAATAATTCTGTTAATGAAGAAACAAAATAATTCAATTCCGCACCACCAAATATATAAATTCTTACTAGTATATATTACCACAAAAATCGTTTAATTGTCAACTAAAGTACATCTGCTTAATATATTTTTTACAATATTTTCTTATTTTAGCCAAAAGAAAGGAAGAAAGCAGAACTGTCAATCTGCCTTCTCCCTCTTTTTACTTATATTCGTTTTCTGTGCATCCGCAATTACATTTGTTACATTCCTTACTCATAGGGCAACCGATGCATTTGACACCGCTTTTCTTCGCCTTAACTATATATGCGATTGCCACAGCCAAAACAGCCAGAATAATTACGGCAATTACTATATCCTTCATAGCTGCTTCTCCTTATTTTACTGAGTATTCTCTCTTTGATGCATTTTTCAAAGAGGATTCTTTATCAGTTTTTTTAATGAGATAGATTATATATCCTGCCATCGCTGCCACTAACACAAGCCCCGGCAAAAAGCCTGCACCAAATGCACCTGTAGTAATCAATGTACCAATCTGATATACAAAATAGCCCACAGTGTATCCTGTTGCAAACTGAAGTCCTATACCACCCCAAAGCCATTTTCTGCTCTTTATCTCGGAGTTCATGGCACCAATCGCGGCAAAGCACGGAGGTGTAAAGAGGTTAAACATCAGATATGCAAGTGCTGCAGCCTTAGTAAGTCCCATTACTGTCACAATCTCACTTGAACCGCCTGTCATTTCCAAATCTTCGTTGATAAAGCCTGCTATCACAGGATAAACAACGGCAATAGTCCCAACTACATTCTCCTTTGCAATAAAGCCTGTAACAGCTGCTGCGGCAAGCTGCCATGCCTTAATTCCCACCACAGGAATAATAATATAGGAGATAGGTGTTGCAATAGATGCAAGAATTGAATTATCCGCCTCCGTTGCAACAGAGAACGACCATGTAAAGGTTTGCATAATTTGTACTGCCGCATTACATACAAGTATAATTGTACCTGCCTTCACGATGTATGCCCACCCACGTGAACACATGGAAAAGAATGCTCTCTTGATACTTGGAAGCTTATATTCAGGAAGCTCAATAATAAAGAATGATTTTCTGTTCTTATGACCTGCAATCTTATTTACAAGAAGCGCACCAAAGAAAATAATTATGATGCCTGCAAAATACATGAGAGTTCCAACCCAAGTGGCATTTTCAAAGAAAGCACCTGCAAAAAGAGATATAACTGGTAGCTTTGCCCCGCATGGCATAAATGGGGCAAGCATTGCCGTGGCTCTGCGTTCACGCTCGTTACGGATGGTACGGCATGCCATAACACCGGGGATTGCACAACCTGTACCAATTACAAAAGGAATTACTGATTTACCCGACAATCCAACTTTCTTAAATATCGGGTCAAGCACGACAGACACCCTTGCCATATAGCCGCAATCCTCAAGGAGCGCAATCAGGAAATACATTACCATTACAAGAGGGAGAAATCCCACAACTGCACCGACACCTCCGATGATACCATCGAGAAGAATTGCCTTAAGAATATCGGAGCTGCCCTCCATCCAGCCCTCAGCCAATGCATAGAAAGCATCTATCCAACCTACAAGTGTATCTGCAAGGAATGGACCCAGTGTTGACTGTGAAATATCGAACACAAGGAACATAACAACGGCAAAAATCGGAATTCCAAGCCATTTATTGGTAAGAACTGCATCAATCTTATCCTGATAATTTCTTTCGTTTGTATGTACCTTACGTGTTTCAACCTCTGCAACAATCTTATTTACAAAGCCAAAACGTTTTCTGTCGGCAAGCTCTACGGCACTCTTACTGCCGAAATCTACATTTTCCTGAACATAGGGCGCCTTTTGAGTCTTGCTACGAAGTCCAACAGCAATTTCCACCAGCTTTGAAAGACCGTTATCTCCGGAAGTAACCGATATAGTTTCAACAACAGGGCAGCCAAGCTTTTCCGAAAGCAAGGAAGCATCAATCCTTGTTTCTTTCCTCGCGTTAATATCGCTTTTATTGAGAGCTATAACTACGGGAATACCAAGCTCTAAAAGCTGCGTTGTAAAAAACAAGCTGCGGCTAAGGTTTGTAGCGTCTACGATGTTTATTATAACATCGGGATTTTCCTTTTTAACGTAGCTGCTTGTTATGCTT